>JAKEHZ010000297.1 GCA_022614735.1 Acidobacteriota bacterium
ACACAAGCCAGCGGCCGTTCCTGCCATTTCGGATGAAAGACGGCGATGACGGCAGCTTCCGCAACACCGGGTATGGCCATAATCGCATTCTCCAGATCAACCGATGAGATCCACTCACCGCCGCTCTTAACCAGGTCCTTCGAACGGTCCGCGATGGCCATGTAGCCTTCTTCATCAATTGTCACCACGTCACCCGTGTCCAGCCAGCCATCAGGAAACTTATCGGGTGTCGGGTCCTGTTTGTAGTAAGTGGAGGCAATCCAGGGGCCGCGTATCAACAATCGTCCCATCGAAACGCCATCGTGTGGGACCTCATTGCCGGCATCATCAACTATTCGCAATTCCAGTCCCGGCGCATGAATTCCCGCGCGTTGTTTGACATCGAGCACTCTCTCCCGCGGCCAGTCTTTCATCTGAGGCTTCAGGCGGCAGACATTGCCGAGCGGACTGGTTTCGGTCATTCCCCAGGCCTGAACGAATTCGATTCCGATGTTTGTCTCAAACCAATCAATCATCGCGCGCGGTGGGGCAGAGCCGCCGCAGATCATTGTGCGCAAGCTCGACAGATCGTATTTGCACGGATTCTGCTGCAGCTCGTTCATGACGCCTAGCCAGATCGTCGGAACGCCTCCGGTAAAGGTTACTTTCTCATCTTGAATTAATTGGCACACAGAGGCGCCATCCATTGTCGGGCCAGGGAAGACCTGCTTGATTCCAAGCATAGTGGCGATGTAAGGCAATCCCCACGCATTGGCATGAAACATCGGCACGACGGCCATAATCACGTCGCTGCGGGTCAAGCCGAGCAGATCGGGTAGTCCACCAGTAACGGTATGAATGTAGTTCGAGCGATGGGTATACATGACGCCCTTCGGGTTCCCGGTGGTGCCGCTCGTGTAGCACAAACCCATCGGATCGTTCTCGCCAATTTCAGGCCATGTGAACTCTGTGCTTTCCGCACTGATCAAGGTTTCGTAATCGTGCGCAGGTGACAGGATGGTTTTGAACTCGCTCGTGTTGCTCATGACGATGAACTGCTTGACGGTCGGAATTTTCCCGGCGAGCTTTTCGAGCAGCGGCAGCAGTTCTTCATCGACGCAGATGACCGAATCTTCGGCATGATTGATGATGTATTCCAGGTCATGCGGCGAGAGTCGCAAATTCAGTGTATGCAGCACCGCGCCCATGCAAGGCACGGCATAGTAGATTTCAAGATGGCGATAACCATTCCAGGCAAATGTTGCGATTCGGTCGCCCTGCTTGACACCCAGCTTAGTCAAGGCATTGGCCAATTGCCGCGCTCGTTTGCCGATGTCGGCGTATGTGCAGCGATGTATTTTATCACGCATTTTCGAGACGATTTCGACTTTAGGGGCAAGCAGAGGGCCACGATCCATCAGTACTGGCATGGTCAATGGAGTGTTCATCATTGTGTTCATCAGTGGTCTCTCCTCAGAAAAACAGTTTTCAGTTTTCAGTTTTCAGTTTTCAGCTCTCGGTGAAGCGCGAACTGAAAACTGAAAACTGAAAACTGTTTTTCATTGTGAAGGTTAATAGCATCTATTACTTCTTCTATTGGAACTCAATTCGTCACAATCTTTTTATCTTCTTCTTTAGTCTCTTTTTTCGGCAACTCTGGGTTTGCGAACTCCGGCAATGGGTCACCAAAGATGTAATGATTGAACCAGCCCAGATTGTGCTGCATCACCGCGCGCATCGATTTCGGTTTGGTGATGCCATGACCGTAGCCTTTATAAACGACCATCTCGACCTTCACATTGCGATCTTCCAATCCTTGCCGCAACTCATAAGCATTGGGGATCGGTACGCGTTTGTCGAATTCACCATGCTGAATGAGGGTCGGTGTCTTGGCTTGTTTGATGTAAGTCATCGGAGAGGTCTTTGCATATACTTCAGGATCGTCCGCCGGATCGTCGCCAAGGTAATGGATCGTGAAGGGCGTGATGTCCGTGTTGTAATAATAAGTCGCCCAGTTTGAAATTCCTGCGCCGACCGAGATCGCAACAAAACGATCGGTTGAAGTCGTTAAAAATGCTGAAATATATCCACCCTGACTCCAACCCATACATCCGACGCGCTTCGGATCAACCCAGCCTTTATTTATCAGATGTTCGATGCCGGAGATGACATCCCAGGCATCGCCGACACCGAGATTACGTACGTTGAGCTGCCGGAATTTTTCGCCATAACCCGCGCTGCCGCGGTAATTCACTTTCAAAATCAAGGCGCCGCGTCCGGCCCAGATGTCCGAAGGATAGTAGCGTGTATCGAGTAGCGTCGGGCGATCAATACCGGTCGGACCGCCGTGGATGATGCAGAGCAGTGGATATTTCTTCGATTGATCGAAGTCGGCAGGTTTAGTAAGCACACCTTCGATCGTTGCGCCGTCTTTGCTCTGCCACGAAATGACTTCGCGAGTGCCGAGCGTGAAGTCTTTGACCTGATCGGTTATGGATGTGAGTTTGCGCGGCGAGAAATTGGTGATCGACGAAATGAAAACTTCATTGAGCGCGGTCGGTGAAGCAGAGCTGAAAGCTATTTGCTTGCCGTCTTTCGTGAATGAAAAGCCTCCGGCCATCAGGTTATCGGGGGAAGTGACGCGGGCGATCTTTCCAGTAGCCGGATCTACGCGAAAGAGATGAGATGACGTTTTTTGAAAAGCGAAGAAATAGATTCCGTCGCCATTCCATTCGACAAATCCCGGATGTTCATCAAATGCATCGGTGATGGAGCGAGGCGCGCCGCCATCGATTGATATGACCGCGAGCCTGGAGTTGGAGTGAAAAAATCTCGGATTACCCATCGCCGATGAATAAACTATTTGTCTACCATCAGGGGACCATTGGGGGTTGTTGTCAGGTCCAGGCTGCGAAACCAGCTTTTTGATCGAATTGTCGGTGAGTTTAAGTAGATAGACGTCCGAGGTATGGCCGTTGATCAAATCCGGATTGACAGTGGCGCTGAAGGCGATCTGTTTACCGTCCGGCGACCAGGAAAACAAGGTGACGTTAAGATCTTTGCCTTTCGTGCGCTGCGTGCCGGTCACAGGAGCATTTAAGGCTTCGGCGATATCAAAGGTCCAGATCTGTGAAAAGTTGTATTCTTTGCGCACCACCTCAAAATCACCGAGATGATCTTTGCGTGCTTTGGCTTCCTGCTGATTGGCGTCCGATGTTGTGAAAGCAATACTCTTTCCATCCATCGCCCACGAATAATTGTTCACGCCGTTTTCGGCTTTGGTCAGCTGAATTGCTTCGCCGCCATCAGGTCGAATGATAAATATCTGGTTTTTATCGCCGATCCGGTTGCTGGTGAAAGCGAGCCACTCGCCATCGGGTGACCATCGGGGGTTGCCGCAGGATTTTTCACCGCGTGTGAGTTGAAGATTTTTACCGGTCTGGGCGTTTGCCAGCCAGATGTGTGTAACAAAGGCATCCTGTTTCCAGTCAGTTTCGTTGACCGTGTAAGCAACCCATTTGCCGTTGGATGAGATCTGCACACCGAAAAGTGATTTGATATTCAACAAATCATCAATATTCGGAGTGCGCCGTTGAGCATTTACGATGGAAATAAATGAGAGGATCAAGAACAGGGAAATGATTAGTCGCTTGGGCATCACGTTTATCCTTTTTTAATAGAGTTCGCGTTTCGGCTCACAATTTCAACACAAAGGTTCAAAGGGACAAAGGTTCAAAGAAGAAAAAATCAAGCATTCATTCCCCTTTGACCCTTTGACCCTTTGACCCTTTGTGTTGAAACTTTTAGCTAGTTTCGGCTTCCTAGAAAACAGGCTCTGCCAACTTCGCCAGGATCGTCGCCGAAGCCTTCTCCACATCTGCGTGCAATGAATTACCGTGCGCATCCATTGTCACAATGGCCGGGAAATCTGTCACGCGTAAGTGCCACATGGCCTCGGGAATGCCGAATTCGATCAGGTTGACGTCAAGCACTTCGTCAATGCATCTGGCATAATACTGCGCCGCGCCACCTATAGCGTTCAAATAAACTGCGCCGAAATCTTTCATCGCTGCCAGAGTTTTCGCGCCCATTCCACCTTTACCAATGACCGCTCGCACACCATAGCGTTTGATGATATCGCCCTGGTAGGGTTCTTCGCGAATGCTCGTGGTTGGGCCGGCGGCGGTGATCCTGTAATTGCCGTTCTTCATTACGACCGGGCCGCAGTGATAGAGCACAGACCCTTGAAGACTGACCGGCGGCTCGTTCTTCATCAGGTAAGCGTGTACGGCATCGCGGCCGGTGTACATGTCGCCCGTTATCAATACGACATCGCCTACTTGCAATTCGCGCACTTGTTCTTCGGTCAATGGGGCGTGCAGGATTTTTTCTCTACCAGTGCTGACGAAACCGCCATCGCTCGACATAGCGATGTTCGGCTCCTTCTCGTCGCGATAGAGCCAGCGTTTGATCGCGCCAGTCTTCGCGTCAAGCACAACACCCAGCCGGCGGAAGGCCCAGCAGTCGTACGCGACAGAGACAAAGAAGCTCGCGGGCAGGCGATTCATAACGCCGACCTTGCAACCGATCAACGTCACGCCGCCGCCGAAGCCCATCGTGCCGATGCCAAGCGTATTGGCTGTTTGCATAATATAGTCTTCCAATTTAGCCAGCTGCGGGTTTGGATTGGCATCGTCGAGAGTGCGGAAGAGTTGCTCTTTCGCGTGCTGGTAACTGGTTGTGCGATCGCCTCCGATGCAGACGCCAACCGCGCCCGCGCTGCAACCTTGCCCTTGCGCTTGCCACACCGCGTGCAGGATGCACTTGCGTACGCCTTCCAGATCGCGGCCGGCTTTGCCAAGATGTGGCAGCTCGGCTGGCAGCGAGTACTGGATATTCTTGTTTTCGCAGCCGCCGCCTTTGAGCAGGAGTTTGACTTCAACCTCTGAGTCATTCTCCCATTGCTCGAAGTGGATCGTCGGTGTGCCCGGTCCCAAATTATTGCCGCTATTTTTACCGGTAAGCGAATCAACCGAGTTCTCACGCAGCTTACCACGCTTCGTTGCTTCGGCAACCATTTCGCGAATCTCTTTCTTCATTACGATCTGATTCGCGCCGATCGGAGTTTTGATCTCAAAAGTCGGCCAGCCAGTGTCCTGGCAGATTGGCCCCTCGCCGTCGCCGGCCATATCGATGTTAGTCGCGATGACATTCAGAGCCTGCGCCGATCGCGCGCCCTGTTCAGTTTCAAGCGCGCGCGCCATAGCTCGGCGGACATCGGGCGGTAGATTGGTCGAAGTCTGCGTTATTAATTGCAGAATACTGTCTCGAAAACCTTCCATCTTTTTCTTCCTCTTTGTAATGTTTCAGATGTACACGGGTTGGTAGCGCGCATAATTTACCACAATCGTTCTCTCATTTCCCGTGCGCCGCTGTATGTCAGAATAATCTTACAATTGATAGTGGGCGGCGGCATAATCACCCTTCTAAATGGACTTTTGATTGGCTTTTTCGAAAGGCACGCCGGTTGCTGACAGGTTGCTGAACAAGAGAAGGTTTTGTTTCAATGAAGTCGTCCATTGCGATTCGCTCTAAAGAGACCCAAGGAACGACCGGCTGGATGGCCAGTCTGCGAGCCGCGCTCCTCTGCGTCGGTCTCTCATCTCTCGTTGTGCTGCCATTCTTCGTCATCGGCGAAGATCCTCAGATCGGCTGTTGCGGCGGCGCGATGCCGGTCACGCACGATAGCGTGATGCACTACAACCAGATGCGGTCATTCTGGAATGGTCTGGCCGCAGGCCGCATTTTTCCGCGTTGGGAGAGCGAGACTCATAGCGGTTACGGCGCACCGACGATGAACTTCTATCCGCCGGGAGTTTACTATTTAACCTCGTTCCTTTACTTAATCCTGCGTGATTGGCTGCGTGTCCTCGTCGTTTACCACCTGGTGATTATGGCAGCGTCCGGTGCGGCGATTTACTGGTATGCGAGCCGGACTCTGTCGCGCGGTGCTTCATTGATCGCCATGGCTGTTTACATC
>JAKEHZ010000043.1 GCA_022614735.1 Acidobacteriota bacterium
AGGCGCAGAGAGACGCAGAGATTGCGCAGAGAAATTGCCAGGTCTGCAACTCTTTTCGCTGCACTCTTTTCTCAAATTCTGTCTTTTTCTCCGCGCCTCCTCTGCGCTCTCTGCGCCTCTGCGGTGAGTCACAAACTGTTATCTATTTTTAGCGTCCTCTGAAACATGCCAAATTTCCGGGCTTTTTCGCGTGTTTCGCGATCTCTCTTGGACTTTGGTCAAACGACGCATTTAGTAATGCAGAAGTTTGATTTCGTGTACAAACGCGGGACCGCGCGCAGTGACGCGTGTTTGCTGTTTTGCCTCTTCTTTTTGAATAGACGGTTGCGTGTTGGTCTGAGTCCTGGTTAAAAAATCGCGCACAGATTTCGTTTGCGCCGGGTCAGTTATTTTGCCTAGCTGTTTCGGATTAACCACAGATTTAACCGCTTCAAGCTCCTGCACACTTTCGGCTGACCAAACCAGCCAGAGCTTTTCGGTACCCCGTTGTTGGTCGAAGACCAGGCCCTTACCTCGTTCCGGAAACTGCATCTCCTGATTTGCCTTTAACTGAGCCGTGCCGTTGTTGGTCGTCGGATTTGGGAAAAGCATGACGTAACTTGGCAGATCCTCGACCCGTTCGGGACCTTCATTGATGAAATAGAAATAGCCGGGTTGCGAGACTAAGAGGTGTAAGCGGACGTGATCACCTGCGTCGAACATGATTTCGCCGGGGAGTCTGAATGGAGGTTGATAAGGTTTACCGTTGCGATACTTCTGCACGACAATCCAGTAATCAAATGACCTTTCAGAGAAGACGGGCGTCGGGCTCGATTCTAGACCTCCATATATTTTCGATGTCGTCTGATTTTTTGCCAGGAAAAAGATCAATGCGGCAGTTGCAGTCAGCAACCCGGCCGCGATTAGCGATATGAACAGCTTTGAGTGTGCGGGGACTTTTTCGACAACGCGGGTATTATCAGATATGGTCTGTTTAGATTGCCCTTGCGATGCGAGGGTCTCACGCGGCGGCTCCGCGTTACCTGGCGCTACGGTCGTTATAGCAGGAAGATCCTTACCCGTCAGCCCTCTGGCGAGTTCTTCGCTGAAATCGAGTGCAGTTGAATGGCGGTCTCTCAGGTTGAAGGAGAGCGATTTGAGAATGGCGGATTGCGCTGCATTCGGAAGATCATTCCGCAGTTGTTGAGGCGGGGTGATTTCGCCTTTCCGTTGCATCTCGTAAAGATCGACAGCCGAGTTGGCTTCGAATGGAGTTTTGCCGGTGAGCATTTCGTAGGCGACGGCTGCAAACGAATAAATATCGCTCTCGGTTGTAGGACGGGCACGTAGCTGTTCGGGAGACATATACGGCAGCGTGCCGGCAACCCAGGTCCATTCAGCTGATGTGGCAACCAGGGAATTGTTGACGCGGGCGACGCCAAAATCGATTAGTTTGACCTGCTCGTTGCCTCCGCCAAGAGGTTCGAGCATGATGTTTTCGGGTTTAAGGTCGCGATGACAAACGCCTTTATCGTGAGCGGCTGTGAGCGCCTGGCCGATCTGGCGCACAATTCGAGCGACGCGCTCGAATTCCATTCCATTCTTCGACATGACAGAACGGAGAGAGACGCCTTCGACATATTGCATGACAAGGAATGACTTGCCGTCCGGCATCGCGCCCGAATCGAGCACTCCGACAACGCCCGGATGACTGATGCGAACCAATGCCTCCATCTCCTGGCGGAACTTTTTCTGGAACCATTCGCTAAAACTTTGATCGGGATTGTTCGTGATAAGGACCTTGATCACGACCGGGCGAGAAAGTAATTGCCTGTCACGCGCGAGATAAACCACGCCGAATGCCCCGCGCCCAATCTCTTTTTCAATCAGGTACCGATCTTTCAGCAAGAGACCGAGATAATTGCCCGGAGAATCGGCAATTGGAGGGCTAGCAGCGGTTGTCGCCTCGCTCGATGCCTCCTTCTTGTCTTGATCGTTCTCCATGGCTATTTTTGGCGGTCAGGTTAGAACGACACCTTCGAAATGGCGATTGCATTATATCACTCAATCTTCTATCCAAACCCTGATGTCGGGACACTTTTACAAAGCCAGTCTCTTATACAGGAATGAAATTGGAATACAAAAAAGGCAAAGAGAGCAAAAAAGACAAAAATTCTTAGCCTTTTTGCCTTTTTTGCAATTTTTGCTCTTTTTGTATTCCACCTTGCCTTACGTTCTGAAACCTGACTTTGAAAATGTGTCCTGACATCAGATCCAAACCACGTTATCTCGTGGCGGCTTTCGTTGATCCTGACGCGCGGGCCTCACCGGGGTGATACGAGCTCTCCAGGTTCGCTTTGATTTCTTCGAGAGTGAACCATGCAGGCTTGAATTGCATTTTTGAGTAAAGCTCAGCTTGATCGAAGTAATGCTTCGAGTTCGGATCGGCGCTCTGACCGAATTGCAGCAGCGATAATGCGCGTGGTTTCGGACCAAAATCGACGACGCTCACAAACGAGTGGCCCGCAACACCGTAGCGCCTCTTCTGTCCTCTAGCGGTAGCAGGGTAAAAATTGAAGACGATACCAGCATCGCCGGGGCCGCCCGCCACGGGTAGGCTGTATTTTTCATCACTGAACGGTTCGAGTACGCCGCTCGTATGCACGCGCTGGATGCGCGCCAGCTCTCCCCACTTGACCTTCCATGTGCCCCACGACTTGGCGATATCTCCCATCGCGTATTCTAAAATCGCGATATCGGGATACGGATTATTCCTCGTCATCGCCTGAGCTTGCTGCAGCGTGCGCGTGTAAGCCCACAGTGCGAATAGTGTCATCGCCTCCGAATCAAATGTACTCACGCCGTTCCACGACTTTAAAACCTGGATGGCTTCTGCTGTCTTTTCAGCTTGCCCTGGATTGCCGGCTTTCAGCTTCTCCCACTCGGCGACGAGTTTCGGAATCAATGTTTCAGCCTCGATGCAGCGTGTGTCAAAAGCAGCCCTGGCCCAGTCTTCAAATGAGAACTTTGTGCGTTCGCTTAACACCCGGCGCGAGATACG
This sequence comes from Acidobacteriota bacterium, assembly GCA_022614735.1. GTDB lineage: Bacteria > Acidobacteriota > Blastocatellia > RBC074 > RBC074 > JAKEHZ01. The sequence goes on from JAKEHZ010000043.1 coordinate 3,041, forward strand.
CGAACGGCCATTATCCCTCTCGCTGACCATGTATTTGGGGAACCCGGCTGTTTCCGGGTTGTCTTTCGAGCCTTCCGCAGTGGCCAGGAACGGCGTTGCATTGCAGTTCTGCGCCCATCCCGTCGCCGGATTGAAAATCTGCGGCAATTCTTCCAGGGTATGATAGCCCTTCCACTCTGTGCCGGGATCGCTCCCGTCGACCGGTTGCGACCAATCGTATTTCAGATCACGCCTTGGGACCGCGCCATTGTAGAGATACCAGATATTGCCTTCGCGGTCAGCATACATAGTGTTGAACATCGGCATTCCCAGACGTGACATCGCCGCTTTGAACTCTTTGAAGTTGCGCGCCTTGGACATCAGATAGCGCTGCTCGATCACTTCGTAATCCTCGAACTTCGCCATTCGGACTGCAAGAAGCTTGCCATCGCGAACGGCGACGATTGGACCGTGATGAGTCTTGCGGAATTTAAATGTCCTCGTTTCGACGCCCTTCTCAGTTTTGACTTTGATCGTGTCCGTCCATTCGGTTGCAGCACGATGGCCGTTTCCATATTTGTAGTTCAAGTGATTCTGCGGGTCATCGAACCTCTCTTCCCAGACGTCGATAATGTCCGGGTTGTTTACAGTATGACTCCAGCCAAGATATTCGTTGTGACCGAGTGATGGAAAAGGCGCCCCGGGAAAAGTTGCGCCGGAATGGTTCCATCCGCTATCGCTGTGAACATGTCCTTCGATCCACTGGCCCGGGCCGAAGAACGGTTGATGAGGATTGATGAAGAGCATTGCGTGACCGCTCGCGCTTTTGTTCGGCGAGATCGCCCAGGTATTCGATCCCACGACGTCATCGCCCATTTCATCCATGGCGAGATCATCTGCCCCACTTCGCAGATAGCTCGTTCTTCCGTCCGCTTTAACTTCGGGAATAGCAGCAAGCGTTTCAGCGTCTCTGAAGCCGGCGCGGCGGTAGATGAAGAGTTGATACTGTACAAATCGGCCAAACGCGAGCAAATGCCACGGCTCGAAGCGTGTGATCAATCTCGGCTTAACCTGCGGATTCTTTTCGAGGAAGTAATTGAGCCCGTCAGAAGTCGCCTGGCAAATCTCTTTCATTTGCTTGCTCAGCTTTGAATATTCCGCTTGCGACAACTTGACATTCTCCAACGCGCGATTTGTCAGATCAGCGACAATCGTCTTCTCACCATAAATTTCAGACGAACGGCCAAGAGCCTGAATGTAGCTGTCTTCGATCTGCCAGAAATTATCTTCCGCCTGCGCGTAGATGAAGCCGAAGATGACGCTGTAATCGGTCGGCCCGTAAACGTGCGGCACACCCCACGTATCACGATAGACCGTAACCGAGCGCGCGATCTTTTCGAGAGCACTGGATTGGGCTTGCGTGCGGGTGAACGAGCCCTGCATCGCAAGCGAAAGAAGCAGGATGGCAAAGAGTGATGTGCGGATCAATTTGGCTTTTTTCATGTGTCTCCTCTGAAAACTAGGGGCTGGGGCTGGAGGCTGGGGGCTGGGGCTGGAGGGAAGATTTAGTGCCTTCTCCAACTTCCAGCCCCCAGCCTCCAGCCCCCAGCCCCTAGTTTTCATTGTTTCTGGGCGTCGTCCAGGACGACATAAACGACTCCTCAGAAAAACAGTTTTCAGTTTTCAGTTTTCAGTTCGCATTACACTGAGAGCTGAAAACTGAAAACTGAAAACTGAAAACTGTTCTAAGCTGCTTCGCTCTGCTTTTTCTCGTCCAGCTTGCCGATCATCCCATTCCACGGCGGAATAACAATTGTCACATTACCGGAAGCCTTCATCTGACAGGCCAGGCGGATCGGTGAATCATCTTCTCCAGTGAAACCTTCGTAGCCGAAATAGACCCAGCGGTTGATCTCACGCTCGCCGGGTGGCGAGATCTTTACCGTTGGAGAGAGCACTCCGACCCAACAGGTACCGCAGGAAGAGGTCCGGCATTCCACTGGAATCGGGCCTTCGCCAGCCATACAACGCTGATCTCTCAGATGATGGTCTCGTTTGTCCTTCGCCGCAGCCATCGTCAGATCCTGCATATTGACCAACCTGAAGGTGGAGCCGGGCGTATATTCGCTGAAGTTAACAGTGAACTCTTTGTCGACGGTTTTGAGGAAACCGAAGATGCCTTGATTGTCGTCTCTGGCGCGGTCTTCAACAATCTTATCAGGAGATCTCTTCCAGTTCCTTCCATAGGCGCCAGGTTGCGCCGGTCGGTTGAAATCATCCGGACCGACTTGCTGCAGTGTCCCGAATGCAATGGCGGTGATCCCGACAAGCAACGATTCATCTGCTTTAACCTTTCCAGCAATGCGACCTGCGGCCTCACGAATCTGAGTCGCGAGTGGAAGACTGTTGCTTGCAGTCGCCGCATACTCGGCGACTGCGCGTTTCACATCAGGCCAGTAACGATGGCCGTAGAGGAACTCAGCCGATGAATCTACCTGGTCGGCCAATCGATATTTGCCTTTAAGCAACAGGCTCTTCGCTGTTTCTTCAGGGTCCGTTGAATTGGCGAGCGCGCGGTGAAGTTTGATGGGGAAGAAAGCAAACCAGATACGCGTCGCTCGTTGATCTACCGGATGAATCGAAGGCAAAAGCTCAGTTATTACTCTTGCCCACTCAGAGTCGTTGTGTTGGTTCAGAAAAACGTAAAAATGGTTCTCGTTATTCGACATTAGCGAAGCACCTTCTATTTCTAAAATGTAGTTGTTATTAAACGGAAAGTTAGCCTGTAAAGATACTCATCTGATGCTGCTTCGGCAAGGCTGATAGCATAATATAGTCTTTAAGAAATATTTTTACTGCCGAGGCCAGAGACATCAGGTATTTACGGCCTTTGCAGCAGATCTTTGGCTCTTGGCGAAAAAAAATGGGAGAGAGATCGATGAAGAAGACCACACCATTTGGAGACCTTGAAATTTTCGATGCACATACGCATTTTTTCTCGCGAAAATTTATCGAAACGTTGATCGGCCAATCATCCCATTTGAGTGGCGAAGCCGATCCGATTGGTCGCGCTAGAGAGATGACTGGATGGACAATGCCCCCGGCCGATCCGGCAGAGTTGGCCGGCATCTGGAAAGATGAGCTCGAAAAGCATAATGTTTCTGCCGCGATGATGATGGCGAGTGTGCCTGGCGATGATACATCAATCGCTACTGCAGTCTCAGCTTTCCCGGACCGGATCATCGGCGGTTATATGTTTGACCCGACCAGACCGGATGCCGAAGCGCGCGCGATGCGAGCATTTGACGAATTGAAGCTGCGAGTGATCTGCCTTTTCCCGGCGATGCACCAATATTCAATGGCTGAGAATGAGGGCGTGCGAGCCGTGGTCGCGCTTGCGGGTGAGAGGCCGGGCACCGCGGTCTTCGTTCATTGCGGCGCGCTTTCAGTCGGTGCGCGGAAGAAATTGGGGTTGCCGAGTCACTTTGATCTGAGGCGCTCGAATCCGCTGGACATCTACAAACCGGCCGCTGAGTTTCCGAAAGCCCGTTTCATCGTTCCACATTTTGGCGCGGGTATGTTTCGTGAAGCGCTGATGCTCGCCGATCTTTGCCCAAACGTTTCACTCGACACTTCGAGCACTAACAGCTGGATGAAATACGAAGCCGCGCCGATCGATTTGCCGGCGGTTTTTAAACGCGCATTGGCTGTTGCCGGTCACGAGCGACTGCTATTCGGCACTGATTCTTCTTTCTTTCCACGTGGCTGGAATGCTCAAGTTTTTGATGCACAGGTCAGAGCGCTTGTTGAAATTGGTGTGAGTAACGAGCAGGCAGCGATGATCCTGGGCGGTAATCTTCGCCGGTTGTTGAGCAAAGGCAAGGAGCAATAGCCTATGTATTTCAAACAATTTTATCTCGGCTGTCTGGCACACGCTTCGTACTTAATCGGGTCGGATGGCGAGGCCGCAGTTGTTGATCCGCAGCGCGATGTCGATCAATACCTCAACGAAGCTTCATCGGCGGGATTGAAGATCAAATATGTGCTCGAGACTCATCTTCATGCTGATTTCGTCAGCGGACATCGTGAACTGGCTGCGCGCACGGGCGCGGAGATCGTCTTCGGACAAAAAGCCGGTGCGGCGTTTACGCATACGGCAGTCGAAGATGGCGATGAGATCAGACTGGGCAAAGTCATCCTGCGGTTTCTCGAAACGCCTGGTCATACTCCGGAGAGTATCTCGATTCTGGTTATTGACACTGAGATCTCAAACGAGCCTCAAAAGGTTTTGACAGGCGACACGCTCTTCATCGGTGATGTCGGGCGACCCGACCTGGTCGGCTCGAAAGGTTATTCGGCAGAACAGATGGCCGGACTGCTTTACGACAGCCTTCACGACAAGCTGTTGAAACTCGATGATCGCGTCGAAGTCTGGCCTGCGCACGGCGCCGGCTCTCTCTGCGGACGCAACATCTCAAAAGATACCTCTTCGACGATCGGCCAACAAAGGCGATTCAACTATGCGCTTCAGCCGATAGCTAAAGATGTCTTCGTCAAAATGATGACGGCCGATTTGCCTGAAGCACCGGCTTACTTTTCGAAAGATGCAGAGATCAATCGGGGTGGCGCGCGTTTGCTCGATGAATTGCCGCCTCCTTCCGCCCTCACCCCGGAAGAGGTCGACAAGCTTGTCCGGCAGGGTGTGACGGTCCTTGATGTGCGCCCATCGGCTATGTTCGGCGCCGGCCACGTGCCGGGCGCAATGAACATCGGTCTCAACGGACAGTTCGCTTCCTGGTCGGGGAGCCTGCTCAGGCTCGAAGCCCCGGTCGTGGTCGTTGCCGAGGATGATGAGCAGATAGATAGCTCAGTAACTCGGCTTGCGCGTGTCGGCATCGAGAACGTGAAAGGATATTTGAGCGGAGGGATGTATGGCTGGAATGAAGCTGGATTGGCGATGGAAACGATACCGCAGATTCCGGTTGATGAGTTGAAGCATTGGCTTGATGAAAAACACGATCTTCAGGTGGTAGATGTGCGACAACCCGGCGAATACAACAGCGGTCATGTTCCGACGGCAATCAATGCTCCGCTTGCACAACTCACCCTGGATGCGTCGAGGTTCGATCCAAATCGACGGACGGCTGTGATCTGCGCTGGAGGCTATCGTTCCAGTGCGGCAACGAGTATTCTTGCGAGGCTCGGGTTCAGAAATCTCTTCAATGTCGTGGGCGGCACGACCGCCTGGGTTAATGCGGGGTACGACACGGAACAAATAGAAAAGCGACAACCGCAAGATTTGTAAGGCACCTGGAAATCTGATAATTCACTGTTGAGTAGAGCAAATGCTTGGAACACTGATCCTGAGCGTGCTGGTCGACTGTGGCCCCGGCCTTGCCTATAAATCTACCCGTTGAAGTGGATTGAAAATTGTGAGGTGCAGCTATGGCTCCTGAACCAAACCGCTCCGTAAAATTCCGTGCGGCATTGAAGCGCGAAATACCCGTATTAATTCAGCGTGGCATCCTGACTGAAGAAGGCGCAAGCAAAATCACGTCGCTCTACGAATTCGATGATATCGGTAAAGAATCTTCACGTTTGCTGGCTGCGGTTCTCTTCACCCTCGCCAGTCTGCTGATTGGCGGCGGCGTTATCAGTTTCGTCGCAGCGCACTGGAACGAGATCTCGAGGGGGCCGAAAGTGGCTCTGCTCTTTGGAACGCTTCTGGCGTTTTATATTGCCGGATACTGGTTCAAGTATAGAAGCGGTTGGCCACGGCTCGGTCATGCACTGATCTTCTGCGGTTGTCTGATCTTCGGCGCAAACATTGGGTTGCTCGCACAAATATATCAAGTGAGCGGCAGCTGGTATGGATTATTCGGAGTGTGGGCCGTCGGGGTACTCCTCATGTCCTGGGCTGTGCGAAGCTGGATCACGGGTGTGCTGGTTATCGTCACGTCATTGGTTTGGATGGTCGGCTTTGCGAATGACTATCACGAACGACTGGCCACTGTTTACCCATTTCTGCTTGCGATTACGCTGCTTCCCCTTGCCTGGGTGATTCGCTCACGAGTGCTTTACACACTCACATTCCTGGGATTGATCTGTGCGCTGCCGGCACTGGCCATCGCTCAACTGTCTGCCGACGGATATATGTTGATTGCGCTCGCCGCGGGAGGATTCCTCAGCTGGGCAGTCGGTGAATTTCATCGCGCGACCGGGCTGAGAGAAGAGTTCGGCACTCCCCTCGTCAATCTCGGCATCGCGGCGCTCGCCTCGGGCGCGTTTCTTTGGTCTTTTAAGCATATGTGGCACTGGTTGGATTTAGGCGATCCAAATCAGTTCTACTGGTTGATCCCCGCCGGCTGCGCAGTTGCAGCCGGAGTCGCAGCAATTGCGCGAGCGTGGCCGAAGATGGATGGTTCGCAAAGACGATTCGCGTTGGGCGCCATTATGGTTTTCGTGCTGGTGTGTCTCGCGATGCCGTCTTACAGGTTTAACCGGGTTTTGCCGGTCATCATAACGAATCTCGCAGCACTCGTCATCGCCGGCGTGTGCATCGGCAGGGGCATTCTCGAAGAACGCAGGTTGATTTTCTGGGCGGGCTCTCTTTACGTGGCGACGCTGGTCATCTCGCGTTTCTTCGAGTACGAATCCTCGCTTCTTCTGAAGTCTGTGGCGTTCATCTTATGCGGCATCATCACGATGATCGCAGGAATTGCCTACGAGCGATTCCTGCACAGAAGGGAGGCAGTTGTGCAATGAACAGACGCACTCTATTTTTTCTCCTTGCCGTCGCGGCTCAGATTCTGATCCTGGCTGCCGTTCCGGCGCAAAAGATTTACACTCGCGCCACAGGAAAAAGCGTCATGCTCAAAATCCGCCCTGTCGATCCGTACAATATCCTCAGCGGTTATTACGTAACACTCAATTATGAGATCACCGATCCATCTTCATTTCCCGGCGCAAAAGATGTATCCGGCAATCTGGTTTACGCCATTATCGAAAAAGGCAGTGACGGGGTGTGGCATCCGGTTTCGCTGACCAATTCCTTTCCGGCCAATCTTCCTGAAAACCGCCTTGCGATTCGCGGGCGCTATAACTATTGGCGGACTACGTACGGGATCGAGGAGTTCTTCATTCCCGAAGATAAGCGCGATGAAATCGAGAAGGGATTAAGAGAGAATCGTGATCAGGCGCGTGCAGAGATAAAAGTGGATTCAAAAGGCAATGCGGCTCTCGTCCGTTTACTGATTGGAGATCACGTTTATGATAATTGATTGATCAGCGATTGATGCTCGTAATCTTCAACCCTTCAATGAAATCACGGTCTTTTGTCCCCGCGTGACAAACCAGACAAGACTGCTGACCGCGCTCTTCTAAATCCGAGACGAGCGCATAGGTCAGTCCGCGATCGCTCCAGGTGATAACCTTCAGCCCATTGATCGAGTCATAATGGAATTTTAATCCCTTTGAAACAATCTCTTCTCCACCTGAAGGCAATGCTACTGAATTGGCCGTCACGACAAGTGTGATCGGGCTCTGCTTCATCTTATAAGCGACATAGGCGGCATAGTCATTCTTGAGCGCGACGAGGCGCGCGCCTTCCAGACGATAGAGTTTCTCCTGCCTCGATGATTCCTGATAATTCGGCAGCTTCAAGCTGAACGAGACTTTGCCGGCAAACCAGGACGAGATCAGCTCCGGCGAGTCCGAAATGAATTCCAGCGGAAGCTGGCCGCGTAATCGCCGCAGATGAGTATCGACTGCCATCAGCGCGAAATCTGAAGGCCCGGAAATCTGCAGGCCCCGATCGGGCTTACTGCGCATACTAAATAACCAGAAACCGGCGAAAGCCACGGCGAGGAGCACTGCTGTCAGGGCCACCAATCGCGGCAGATGTGGATGAAATTCCGGGCTATAACTCGGCCTGAGAGCTTCTTGAATCCGGTTGCGTAAATTATGCGAGGCAGTGATGGGTTCGGAAGAAGTGCTGATATTCCGCTCAATCCTCTCACGAAGTTGAGATGAGGCTACGTACAATGGCTCCGCCGCGCGCACTCTTTCCAAAAACCGGCACTCTTGTTCCCACACCTCATGGCAGGCTGTGCAGCTTTGCAAATGCGCTTCGAATTCATCGCGCTCACCATTACGCAGCTCATCATCCAGATAGAGACCCATCTGGATTCGGATTTGATCACACGTGTTTGTCATATATTCACGCGTCTATTTGGTCACCGTGCCTGCCTGCCATCGAACAAGCAGCGATCGCAGTTGTTCTCTTGCACGGCCGAGCCGTGACATCACTGTGCCAGCGGGGCATTGCAGTATGCCAGCGATCTGCTGGTAACTGAAACCTTCGATGTCGCGCAGCACAATCACCTCGCGATAACGGACCGGCAATCGCTCAATCGCCGAGCGCACCTGCTCACGCTCAACCTTTTGCATGAGGACAGCGTGGGGATCGCTCGCGGTTTGATCCAGCCATTGCCAGCGACTCTCGTCCTCAGCGTCGATCTCGACGAACTGTGGACCGCTCTGCTCATGGCGAAGCTGGTTGAGCCAGATGTTGCGCATAATGGCAAAGAGCCAACTCTTCAGGTTACTGTCCGGGACAAGACGGCCAAAGGCGCGAGCAGCGCGAAGATAAGTCTCCTGCACCAGGTCTTCAGCTTCCGTCCGGTTGCGAGTCAAGACCATCGCAAAACCGAAAAGCGCATCAAGATGCTCCAATGCGACCTGCCTGAAATCCGAGATGCTTTTGTCCGTTTTGCCCATAAGCGAATCGCCACCGCTTGCCTGCGGCCATAGAGAATAACACGCCAAATAAGCAAATATTCCATTCATAATTATTTTTTTGGAAGTAGGGAATAAACAAGGATTTCGCGTGTTATTACGGGTGAAATGAAAAGCAGTTTTCAGTTTTCAGTTTTCAGTTTTCAGTTGGGGCGAACTACCAGTGAAAACTGAAAACTGAAAACTGAAAACTGTTTTTCTGAGGAGTCATTCATGTCGTCACGGACGACGCCCAGAAGCAATGAAAAACGCGTTGGTGCGCCCGCATCCTGCGGGCAGGCTTCGTGAGCTACCAGCTTGCGATGTCAGGGGCGCCTCCCAATCAGGCCCGCAGGATGCGGGCGCACCCGGGATTTTCCGAGGAGTCGTTCATGTCGTTGCGGACGACGCCCTGAAACAATGAAAACATTGGGAGCGCCCTGGGAGCGTACGCGTCCCCGCGTGCTGGGTTTCCGGAAGGGGCTCCTTACTGAAGTCCAGCACGCGGGGACGCGGGCGCTCCCAGGGATTTTCCGAGGAGTCATTCATGTCGCTTTGCGACGCCCTGAAACGATGACAACTACTGGGAGCGCACGCGCTCCCAGTAGTTGCAGAGGAGAGTTCTATGAACGATACCAGCACGAAGCGGCGTTGGTTGTGGGTAAATAAAACAACAGCACTCACTGCTTTTGCCATAGCCGTTGTTTGGCTGACGTACGTTTCGATTGATGTCAGACAAAACGCCGTGGCCACTGCTCAAAAAAAAATTTCAGATCGATATTCCCAAAGGCTTGCCGGCCGATCTGTGGGCGGAGCTGATACCCAAAGACAACCCGATGAGCGCAGCGAAAGTTTCGCTCGGCGAAAAGCTCTATTTCGATAAGCGACTTTCGGTGGACCGCACTGTCAGCTGCGCGACGTGCCACGATCCGGCGACGGCATTGGCCGATAACAATGCTGTCGGCATCGGCATTAAGAGCCTGAAAGGCGCGCGTAATGCGCCGACAGTGCTCAACTCGATGTTCAACGAATTGCAGTTCTGGGATGGCCGTGCCCCGACGCTCGAAGAACAGGCCAAGTTGCCGATCATCAATCCGCTCGAGATGGGGATGAAGGATCATAATGTCGTTGTCGACCGCGTCCGTGAAGCTGCTGAATACAGACCATTGTTCAGATCGGCTTTCGGCAATGAGACTATTACGATTGACGCAATCGCCAATGCAATCGCGGCGTTTGAGCGCACCCAGTTGTCCGGCGATTCTCCATTTGATCGTTTCATCGCCGGAGACAATAACGCGATCTCCGATGCGGCAAAACGCGGCTGGGACCTCTATAACGGGCAGGGGCGCTGCATAAGTTGTCACGCCTGGAATGCCTCGCAGCCGTTCTTCAGCGACTTCAAGTTCCACAACATCGGCGTCGCTGCCAAGGATCAAAACATTACGGCGCTGGCTCGCAAAGCGCGGCAACTCATCTCACAAGGCCGGAACAAAACCCAGGTCACAGACGAACTCACGCTGCGTGAAGGGTTCTCCGAGCTGGGCCGGTATCTGGTCACCGGACAGCCGAGAGATATCGGCGCTTTCAAGACATCAATGCTGCGTGACATCGAATTAACTGCGCCTTATATGCACAATGGGTCGGAGAAGACTTTGCTCGACGTCATGAAGTTCTATAACAAAGGCGGCGAGATCAATCCGAACTTCGATGGCGGAATGCGCCCGCTCAAGCTCACCGACCCGCAGCTGGATGAAATGGTCGAATTTATGAAGACGCTGACCAGTGACGCCACCCGACGCAGGATGCAAACTTCCAAGCCGCAGACGCGCGATGTGGCACGCTAGCCGGTAGCCGGTTGTCGGTTCGCAGTGATGATCAGGAATCAACCCCTGCGAACCGGCTACCGGCTACCGGCTACCAACTACCGACAACTATTTCCCAAGGAGTCGCTCATGTCGTTCATGACGACGCCCAGAAACGATGTCAATGTCCTGGGAGCTTGCGCTCCCAGGACATTGACAAAGGACTGACGCCGATGCAGCGCATGCAGATCGTCTCAGGGTTGGACGACGGCCGCCAGAGCGCGTTCGAAGTCGGTGAAGAGGAACGAGCGTGGCTGAAGAACGATCTCGCTAAAGTACCGAAGACGAAACCGGTCATTGTCTTTTCGCATTCGCCGCTCTACAAGCTCTATCGCCCATGGAATTTCTGGACGGACGATGCCGAGCAGGTGCAGGCGTTGCTGCGACCCTTCAATATGGTCACAGTGATTCACGGCCACACGCACCAGGTGCTGACCAATCGCCTCGGTAACATCCATTTTCATGGGATGCTTTCAACGGCGTGGCCCTGGCCATATGCGCCTCAGGGGTTGCCGAAACTGACCATGATGATGAATCGCCCTGATCCTTTCAATCAAGTCGAAGGAATGGGTGATGGCCTGATTAAAGTGAATGTGTCGGGTTATATAGACCACGAATACAATATGTGGAATCGTAATCCGTTAAAGGTATCTGAAAGATACTTGTCATCGAACGGGACTCTCGATCGTCCGTCAAGGACGACGCTGTCGACCTACTGAAAGGAGTGAGGTAATGAACAATAGGCAATGGGGACAATGGCTGAAATTTGGCGCTCTGGTCATCTTGCTGGCCGGGGCAGTTGCTCTTTACCAACGCGCGCAGGCGCAACAGCAGCCTGAAATATCGACTCCGGCGGTAGCACAGGCGCAGAAAGTAGAGCTTCCACGTCACGCGCCTGCGACGGACGACGGCAAAAATATGGTCGTCCAGCTGTGCGATGGCGAAACGAACGTGACGGTTCAAGGCGTCCGTCCTGGTGAACGTCTATCGGCGAAGCAAGCGCAGGCCGTATCTGATCATTGGATCGTGAGGTCAAGTATGGCGATCAAATTTTCCACGACGACAAGTTGATCGGCAGTACCAATGGAGTTTCGTGCGCGATGTGCCATCCGCATGCGGCTAATACCCATCCTGAGACCTATCCGAAGTTTCAGATTCAGCTCAGGCGCATGGCTTTGCTGCGTGATATGATCAATTGGTGCGTCGAGAATCCGTCGCGCGGGAAGAAGCTTGATGCCGATGATCCGAAGATGCGCGCGCTCGAGGCTTATATTATGGCGCAGCGCAAGGGTGTGCCGATGGAGTACGGGAAACACTAAAGAAGAAATCAAAAGGCAAAAGGCAAAAGGCAAAAATAAAGAAAAAAGTTCTCATGAAATCAAAAAGCAAAAGGCCGGAGTTTGCTTCTTTATTTTTGCCTTTTGCCTTTTGCCTTTTGCCTTTTGATTTCTTCCTTTGCCCATCTTGCCTATGTCATCATAAGTAGACAGCCATTATTAGAAAGACCAGACTCTTGTAAACATCACGTGTCATAAACTATGGATAGGGGTTTTAGCTATGCCTGCAACCTCAGGGGAATCCCCAGCTATTGTGGAACTTAGCACTATTTTCATGCCCCTCTCCGCTCACTGGCACAACCATTGCTCTATACATCGGCGTTGAAAGTTTGAGATCGAAAGTAACGAATGGTATTCCCGGTACTGTTCAATCCATCTGAATTAAGGACTGTGGAAGTTGATGATCAGAGAATTTTTGAGAGATGAAGAAGGACAAAGCGTCCTTGAGTATTCGTTACTGCTTTCTTTGATCGGCGCTTCAATGGTGGTGGTGCTCTCGCTGATGGGATTGAGCATCAGTCGGATATTCGGCGTTTCAGACTTCACTGTCGGGCGTTACGCCGAATGGGCTTACGATAAGTTCCGATCAAGATAGAGATGAGCTTTCAATAAAAGTTTGAGAATGTCCCAGGACATTCTTGGTTTTGCTCTCGCGTTACACACTGAGGTCCGCTCTCTGATACGTTTATTGACCGCAACCTCCTTGACACCACCCTCCTATGACGATTTCCCATATTAGCTCCCTCCCCAACTTCCCAGTGTGTAACCGAGAGCATAAATAACCGTACCGCGCGCGTAAGCAAGCGGCTGGCCTGGCACCCAGCCGTTTGCTTACGCGCGCGGTTTGTTATTTCCCCCATCACTCTGTTTGATCCGTAATACCCATTGCCGGCGCAGGTTTCTTAGGCCAGGAGACATAACGGCGCAGCCATCTGAACAACAACCAACCAGGCAACAGGATAAAAACTATTACCGGTATCATGACGATCACGAAGCGAATGATACCCAGTAGGATTTCAGCTGCAGTGTCCAATCCATCGCCAAATGCCGACTTCACGCCGTACGAGAAACCGCTCGTCGTTGCGACAACGATTGGCGTCGGAGTTAGCAATGTGACGGTGATGGTCGACAGCGATGATTGGTTTTCAATGAATCGCCGGCGACCTTCGAAACGCTCGATCTCGGTCCGGACCTCGGCGAGCTGGGTCTGCACCTCGAGGGCATCGGAGACCTTCCTGGCCTGCTTCATGATTTCGAGGAACTGCGCTTCGAGAGCTCTTTTTGTGCGGATGCGCGCCTCGATATCTATGAACTCTTCGGTCACATCCTGGCCCGCGATCTTTTCGCGTAGAATCCGCCCGCCGATGCGATGAATCTCATCCACCGCCTCACCAAATTTGCTCGCCGGCACTCGAGCGACGACAGTTACCGTCGTTGAAGGCGACGATTGCGCTCGCCCCTGATTCTCACTGGACTCGGAAGTAACAACAAACCCGCCGTTCTTTTCGGCAATCGCCGCAATCTTGCGCTGGTCGTCATTTGGCGAGCCGGTCTCGATGGTCATCTCGGCATTGCGAATGATCTTGCGTTCCGTGAACCGTGTTGAAGATTCGGCGGGATTGGCTGAATCGAGAAAAGCCCTTTTCACTTGTTCTTCATCAGCTGCTAGCTTGCCTATAGTTCCCTGTGCGCTCTCAGATACCCTGGCTGCACTCGCTGGCGGTGGGGCAGATCGGGAAGTAATATTGGCATCATAGGAAGCGAGATTTGCAGTCGTGGTTTTTCTGCAACCCCCAGTCACAAACATCATCGTTATCACTAACAGTGTTGTTATCTGTCGCATAGTTTCCCTCCGTTGAAAAGATACCCTTCGATTATTCTGAGCCAGGCTGAGTCAAAAAATCTCCGCTGAGCGCTTTGGCTGACGTTAACCTGAACGGTCCTCCGAAAACGCCTTGCAGAAATTATTGTTGACAGTCTTGAAGACGTGCCTGAAGTAATAAAGTTCCCGAACTGCGAACTGCGAACTATTTTCGGAGGAGTCGTTCATGTCGTTCATGACGACGCCCAGAAACAATGACAACTACTGGGAGCGCAAGCGCTCCCAGTAGTTGCAGAGGAGGGAAATATCCTGATTTGCTTGATCACCAACTTTAATTTTTTATTGTTTGACAACTGAGTGCCGAGTAAATATTCTTCGTACCAGTTCTTCACAAATGCCCCAGTAGTAAAGCCCTTACCTCACATCGGTTTCTCCCCCCCAACTCCAGCCCCGGAATATCGCCGCATTGCGGACATAGCTTGCTTAATCGATGTGTGTGAAGGCCGGTTGTATATCCGCGAGTTAAGACGAGTATTAATGTGATATTTGGAATCAGTCGACTGATAGATGCGGAGCTATGTCAACAGGAAACAGCTGACAGCTGACAGCTTTTCCAAACAGCTAATTTTACTTTTTACTTTGCTCTTTATCGGTTAGACCAGAGCTCTAAACTTCTTCCTACGCGACCAATAGAGTAGAAGAAGGGGGGAGAAGGGGAGAGCGGGAGGGTAACCGAGTGCAGGACTTTGCCGGAGGTGGCGCACTGAAAAGGGGGACGTTGCGTCGCCATGTTGTCCTGTCTCCGCGCTGCTCGCTCTCCCGCTCTCCCAATCTCCCACTCGTAATCGCTAAACACCTTAATAAGATATAACCTCCTGTGCCGCATACACGTCACAGCTTGCGATCTTTAAGTCGAATCACAAAGCGTAACCCTGACCAGACTTCATCTATAGCGCAGACCTTATTATCTACCAGACCTGCCTCGAGGCCGACTCTTCGAACAATATTGTCCGTGAGGTCAGTCGGCACACCTGACGCCTTTTTCGGCCACGCGATCCATAACATACCCGCAGGTGCGAGCTTAGATGCAAGCTTTTCAAATCGAGTGATGAGCTCCTTTTCGCTCTTGACGAAGCAGACGATCAAATCGAGCGGCGCGCGCAGCTGTTTGACGATCTCGACACCGGGAGACAACTCGCCCATTTCTAGAGTGAAATTCACGGGCGCATTAATGAATGCTATTCGATGCGATTCTTTGATGCCGAGCTTTTTCGGTAGAGGAGTTCCTGAATAACCAGCCATAAATTTCATCCAAAACTACTCAGCCTCATCGCCGCTATGCGGCGATGAGGCTGAGTAGTGACGATATCCCTTTAGCAGTTGCAGCAATGATCGGATAAGCGCGATGACCTACGGAACATAATGGCAGTCGTCGCCAACGCTCCGCACAAATTCAACAACACAATCCACATCAACACCCGCGGCCCGTTTGATTTGAAAAATTGCCCGATCAGCCAGGGCCAAAACATTCCACCTGCTGATGACCCTGCCAGAAACCACCCGGTCACTCTCCCCGAGAGGCCTAGCCGGCGTTGCGCATAACTGAATGTATTTGGGAAGATGGGGGCTACGAAGAGGCCCAATCCGATTGCGCCCATCCACAGGACAAACGGCGAAGATGAAAGATACAATGTCGAGGCTACCAATATTATCGTGAGGCAAAGATTCGTCATGATTATTGAAATTTCTTTAAATTGCATCGCCAGCCGGATGGTCGCCAGCCGGCCGACTGTAAATGCGGCCCAGAACGCTGAGTTCATCTGAGCAGCGGTCCTGCTCTCCATTCTATGCTCGGTCGCATAACTAAAATACCATCCAATAATGCTAGCTTCGGCTCCGACCTCCAGGAAGAAGAAGAGGACGAAGAGGCCCAGCATTGAGGCCGGCAGCGGCCGGGGCCGATCTTCGCCTTTGAGCCTTTGCAGAACAGGGCTGCGTGATAGAAGGATGAGCAGAGCAGCGGGGAGCGTGAGAAACGCGAGCGTCCGATATGTGATTTGCAAACTGTCCGACCGATGAACGAAGAGCCCAACCAGTATGGGCGCCAGCAATCCGCCGAGTCCGAAAGCGAAATGCATGGTGCTCAAGAACGGTCTGACTCCATCGCCGTGAACGAGCGCGATCAACATATTGCCACCGACGTTGATTGAGGCGGAGGCCAGGCCCAAAAGGATCGAAAGCGCAAATAGCATCCAGAGCAAACTCGCCGAAGGTATCATCGCCAGCACGATCGCCGAAATGAGCAAGGATGCCGCTAATAGCGGATGGCCTGAAACACGGTCGTACAATCGTCCAATCAACCACGCTCCCAGGATCGTACCGAACGAACGCGCGATGAAGAGGTTACTGATCTGCTTCATCTCAACATGCGTTTGAGCCGCAAGAGCAGGCAATGTCGGTCCCAACGAACCGATACCAAGACCTAAAGCGATGAAAGCGATTGAGTACAAGATTGTTTTCGACATTCAACTGCATCATATCCTTCTGACGCAAAGTCGCAAAGGCGCAAAGAAAAATCAAATGACGTGGAGGTATTCTCTTCTGAGGAATCTTTTTTCTCACTTTCCCTCTTTGCGCCTTTGCGCCTTTGCGTCAGATTCTTCTCTGTACTAGAGTTTCACAGGAAATGGGCAATCTCATTCATTGACAATGCTGGTGATCATCCGGCGAGCGTGCCATGACATCGTCCAAGAGTTGAAATGCTGCGACCCAAAGTCTTAATCACACGCCAACTTCCCGCGCCTGCGATGAGCAGGTTGGGTGAAGTCTGCGATTACCAGGTTGGAACTGAAGACGGGGTGCTCGACCGTGAAGCGTTGCTCTCGGGAGTGCGTGATGTCGAGGGCCTGGTCTGCTTACTGACTGATCGCATTGACCGTGAAGTGATCGATAGGGGAACGAAACTCCGTGTGATCGCAAACGTTGCGGTTGGATACAACAATATTGATTTGGCCGCAGCTCAACAACGCGGCGTCTATGTCACCAACACTCCTGAGGTTTTGACGGATGCAACGGCAGATTTGACATGGGCATTGATACTTGCAGTGACGCGTCGCATTGTCGAAGCCGACAATTTTCTTCGCGCGGGTAAATTCGATGGCTGGGATATCGATATGCTGCTCGGCACGGGATTGACCGGGAAGACCCTGGGTGTGGTTGGCTACGGCAGGATCGGGCGGGCAGTGGCGAGACGAGCCGCCGGTTTTGGAATGTCAGTGATTTACTGCGGTCGTGATGATATCGCTTTCCGCGATGATCCGCAGCATAACGCCCTGATGATGGCGCGACGCTTGGGAATTCAGGCTGCGACAGGACCAATCAATCAGAGCGCACGGATCGATGGACTGGCGGCGCGCCGTGCCACATTCAATGAATTGATTGAGATGGCGGACGTCATCACATTGCACGTCCCATTAGCAGCCACAACGCAACACCTGATCGATCGCAGCGCGTTTGGGCGAATGAAGCATACGGCCTATTTAATCAATACCTCGCGCGGCCCGGTTGTCGATGAAGTGGCGTTGGTTGATGCTTTGCAGTCAGGAAGGATTTCAGGCGCAGGACTAGATGTTTATGAGAGTGAGCCAGATATCAGCGATCTCCTACCGGGGATGAATAACGTAGTGCTACTTCCTCACATCGGCAGCGCCACACGCGAGACTCGCACAGCAATGGCAATGATCGCAGTCGAGAACACCATTGACGCATTATCGGGCCGAGTACCTCGTAATGTAGTATGAAGGCAGTTACTGCCAGCAAAACCCTGCGCCTGTCATCCGGAGACAGCGCTCAGGTTTCACCCTTCTTTTTATAACCCACTCATTTCTCAATAAGATATGGCTGGCATTCTAATTGCAAGCTTTAACTCGAGGACATGGAGACCAATTTGAAAAAAGCATCATTGATTTACAATCCGACTGCAGGTGCATTGCGCCGTGATCCGGAGCAGCTCGAACGGCTGATGTGCGCATTGCGGGAGCAGGGAATTGAAATCTCACCACTGGCAACGACGTATGCGGGACACGCGACAGATTTAGCGCAGCAGGCAGTCGACGAGCGTGCAGATGTTGTCATCGTCTGCGGTGGTGATGGCACGATCAACGAAGTTGCACAGTCTCTGGTCGGAACAGAGACAGCTTTGGCTGTCTGGCCATGTGGAACAGCTAATGTTCTGGCTGAAGAATTGCATCTCCCGCGTAACCCAAAGGCTTTGGCGAATCTCATTGCCTGCGGCAGCACGCGTACAATCAGCGTTGGTCGCGCTATGAAACCGGAAACCGACTGGCAACGTTATTTCCTGTTGATGGCCGGGATTGGTTTGGACGCATCGATCGTCCAGGGTGTGGATCTGGGTTTGAAACGGTTAACGGGCATCGGCGCTTATCTGGCTTCCGGGATCGATTATCTGGCCCGGCTGCCGATTACGCCGTTCTCAATTGATTTTAATGGCCAGCGTTATGAGAGCACATTTGCTGTGATCGCAAACGCCGCTCATTATGCTGTCTGGTTTACAATTGCCCCGCAGGCGAAGTTGGATGACGAAAAGCTGGATATTTGTCTCTTTAATGTGCGTAGCCGGCTGGCATACCTTGGATATGCATTTTTGAGTATGACCGGCAAGCATACGCGCAGTTCGGGTGTGGTGTATCAGGAGGCGCGGGAGGCGAAGGCTAATTCAAACGATGCCGCGCTTGTGCAACTCGATGGCGATGTCGTCGGCAATCTGCCCATGCAGTTCGAGATCGTTCCTCAGGCGTTACGTGTGGTCGCGCCATAGTGGTAACTACTGGGAGCGCTCGCGCTCCCAGTAGTTGCAGAAGACAAATGTAATTCGTGTTGATTTGGAAGTCTATGAATCGGATTTTATCATCGATAGAAAACCTCGCTTTTGGAATTTCCTTTTGTGTTACTTACATCACTCCGGCCAACGTTCGAAGTGTATCGCGAATCATCGCGAGTTGCGGCCGGAGATTTCTCTTGCCGATTGCGGATTGGATGAAAGCTCGTCGCGCTCTCATTCCTCATACTGCGCTCACCTTTGCGCTGTTGCTGCATTTACCGGCTTTCGGCCAGGCGCAGACAGCAACGGGCACAAGCGCACCGGTAACCAGCGCGGCGTTGCCGCCCGATGTGCTCGAGTTGCGGCGCGAGGGCAATGCGGCAACCTACAACATTGATTACGCAACGGCGCGCCTCAAATACGAAGAGATCAGAAAGCGTATTCCACAACACCCGGCAGGCGATCTTTATCTGGCGACCTTGATCTGGCTTGAACACCTCAACAAGAGCCGGCGGCTGCAAACGAGTCTCTATCGCGATGAATCGAGTTTTTATGCCGGTGCCGAGAAAGCCAAAGAAGAGAGCGAAGGCGACGCAGTCGATCCGGCCGTCGATCGCGCATTCCGCGACCGAATGGCACAGGCGAAAACGAAAGCTCTGGCATTGGTCAATCGCGACAAGAACGATGCGGACGCGCTCTATTTCCTTGGATCTTACTATGGGGTGATGGCGGGTTATGAAGCTTCGGTCGCGCGCAAATTCTTCGCAGCCATGCGCAACGGTTCTCGCAGCGTCGATGCTCACCAAAAGGTGCTGAAGCTCAAGCCGGATTATTACGACGCATATCTGTCCGTTGGAATGTATGACTATATTGTCGGCAGCCTGCCTTTCGCTTATAAGGCTATCGCCGCGATCGCGGGGGTCCGTGGAAATAAGCAGCGAGGCATCGAGAGGCTACAGACGATTGTCGAGAAAGATGCCGCTACTGCCGATGACGCGCGCGTGCTGTTGCTGGCGGTCTATCAAAACGAGAAGAAAAATGAAGATGCATTGGTCATCCTGGAATATCTCAGCAAGAAATATCCGCGTAGCTACCTGGTCAAACTCGAAAAGGCCTACACGCTGGTCACACTAAAACGCCCGGAAGACGCATACAAGGCTTTCGAAGAAGTATTGAATGACCCGGCGGCGGCGCCAGCGGCCGATCTTGTGCATTATCAATATGCCGAGGCACTGGCGTTGAACAAAGAGTTCCAACGCGCGGCTGAACATTTCCTTGCCGTTCAGAAATCCAATGGGGCCGATACAAACCTTGCAACAGTGGCTCTCTTGAGAGCCGCTCAGATTTACGATTTGGGAGGGCAGCGCGCCGACGCAATTGCGCAGTACAGAGCCGTGCTGGCGCGACCCAATGTGTTTGACACGCGCGAGCAGGCGGAGCGGGGATTGAAAGAGCCTTTTACTATGAAGGAAAAGAAGGGAGACTGAATAAGATTTGAGATTTGAGATTTGAGATTTGAGATTTGAGATTTGCTGGTACTAACGGATTTTGTGGTCGTGGAATGAAGAGAGAATACGAAACAAACGAAAAACGGGCATGTTTCAGAGGACGCTAAAAGTAGTTAACAGTTTGTGACTCACCGCAGAGGCGCAGAGAGCGCTGAGGAGGCGCGGAGAAAAAGAATGAATTTGAGAAAAGAGTTTAGCGAAAAGAGTTGCAGACCTGGCAATCTCTCTGCGCAATCTCTGCGACGCTCTGCGCCTCTGCGGTGAACCACAAACTGTTATCTGGATTATGAAACTTGCCGAAAAACGCCACTTTTCGTTTGTTTCGTATTCTCTCTTCATTCCACGACCACAAAATCCGTTAGTACCAGCAAATCTCAAATTTCAAATCTCAAATTTCAAATCTTTTTAGTCTCCACAAGCGCATTCACCTCTTCTTCTCTGTGCCGGGGCTTGCCGAAGAACCAGACTATGCCGATGCTCAGAAAATAGAGACCAATCATCGGAGCGGCAAACATAATCATATTGAAAGCATCCGGTGTCGGGGTCAACAAAGCTGAAATGATAGCGATAACAACCACAGCATAACGCCATGACCTCAGCATCATCCTTGGCGTCAATAGCCCGATACGGCCGAGGATGAAGGCGATCGTCGGAATCTGAAACACGATGCCGAGGCCGAGCATGATGATAATGATAAAGTTCATATAATCCTCAGCGTTGAGCAGCGTGCGGAAACCGCCCGCCGTCGCCCAGCCGAGCAGGTAGCTGCAGGCAGCGGGGAATGCGATCCTATAGGCGAAAGTCGCGCCGAGAGCGAAGAAGACCGTGGCCATGACCAGCACGGGTACGATGTAACGCTTCTCGTGCTTGTAGAGACCGGGCGAAACGAAGGCCCACACCTGGTAAAACAAGAAAGGAATAGCGAGCGCAATGCCGGCATAGAGCGAGACAAGCATATAGATCATGAATGGGGAGGTCACAGTGCTCACCACAAGCTGATTGTTTATATCGTCGTAGAGAATCTTGGACTCACCTTCTTCCAAGATTTTATGAATGGATGTTTCCGGCGGAAGGAGGTTGCGGCCGACACCCCAGGGACGTACCAGCACAAGCTCCGGTTTGTTAGCTTTACTGATTTTTTTGACGGGGACAGTAGTGCCAAGAGCAATTTTGACGCCGTTAACGACGCTCTCCTGAGTGAAGGTATAGTCTATGACCTCGCCCTCTTGAAGCTGGTCGAGGTTGAATTGACCATAAGCTACCTGTTGTTTGCTATTCGCAATTTGTAATTGTTTTATAACTGGGATTGAGAGAAATTTAAAGATATATTCTGAGAAGCTGAAGCAGAGGACGAATGCTACGCCAATAGAGGCGACCGAGTAGATCAACCTCTTTCGCAATTCATCGAGGTGATCGAGAAAAGACATCTGTAGACCTTCGCGTTCTTCCATATCGTTGCTCATCCGGATAACACTCCTAAAATTATTAAAGTCAAAAAAAAATGGTTGACCGTGAGCGGGCTACGAGAACTTTCTTCGCTCGACGGTAACCAATCTTTTAAACAGCCCTGCAAGCTCGCTGCTGACGCAGTCAAGCCGGTCAACAGAAACTAAATCCAGTGCTTCTCGGGCGGCTTCGCCGAGGATGCGGTAGATGTTTCCACCTGCGCAGAATCAGCCCCATCATTTGTCTGATCCTGCCCTTGTGAGGAGGAAGACGAATTCATCGCATTTTGGTCCGTCGCTTGATCACTTGAATACGCATCATTCGAGTACGGATTGTATGGGTCGTTCGATGCCGTCGAGTCGTAATTGTAACTTGAATTGTCACTATCGTTTTTGCGTATCTTCTCGGTTTCTACCTCCTGCTCCCAGGTCCGTTTGAAATCGTCCGACGCGCGGCGGAACTGCGCCATAGCCTGACCGAGTGATTTGCCAAGCTGAGGCAATTGACGTGGACCGAAAACGATCAACGCGATGACAAGAATCAGGATTACTTCACCCGTTCCTAACATAGCAACTTCTCTCTTTCTTTCTCAGGAGAATATTCGGTTGGATGCAAGTATCAATTGCAAACAGATGAAAACTATAAGTGACGCATAGAAGTGAGTCAAGCAGGATGAGAAGAAGGGGATAAGGGAGAACTGAACAAACCAAAACAGCAAAACAGACAAAATATCTCTCCGATTTTTCCCTTTATACTACCGTCCTTCTTAAGTCTTCTTTTTGCGCGCGTAATAACCCTGCCGAGTGCGTATGTTGAGATTCGGCCGGGCGACGCGAACTTCGATCGCCCGCCAACGGCCGTCCATCTGTTCGTTCGAGGATTCATAGGTAAGCGTATATTGATTGCGCAACTCAGTAACCGTGTTCGTGAATGCCTCGCGAAGTTTGCTGCCGCCAGGGCTGTGGAAGAATTTGCCGCCGGTCTTTGCTGCCAATGCCTTCATTACCTCCGCGCTATTGTCGCGTGGCGTCTTGCCATAGACCGAGGCATCGGTCATATCAACTGCGTAAATAGCAGCTTGTGCTGCAATTGACTTTCGAACCGCCTCATCGAGCGATGCCCGGCTTTGCGTGTCCAATCCATCGGAGACAATCACAATAGCGCGGCGGCGCTCAGGACGCTGGGCGAGCGCTTCGGCGGCATTGACAATCGCGTCGTAGAGCGGGGTGTTACCTTCGGCTCGCAGATCCCAGACTGAGTCGGGGATATTGCGCACCTCGGTGAAGTCCTGGAGCTTCTTTACCTTGGTTCCGCCGAAACTGTAAATCGCGTATGAGTCACCTTCGCGTATTCCATCGATGAAGTTGGCGCAGGCCGCGCGTTCCAGCGTCAGCTTGCTTTGCATGCTCCCGCTGGCATCGAGCAGTATTGCGGCGGCGAATGGGGTCTCTACGAACCCGAAGCTGAGTATTTTCTGCGGCGATTTGTCTTCGAGTAGCTTGAACTCTTCGGCCTTCAGTCCGGAGATGTAACGATCCTGCAAATCGGTGATCGTCACATTGAGCACAACAAGATTGGTTTCGAGTGAAATTGTTTCTTCCTCAGGCTCGGCTTTTTTGGGCGGGTCTTGTTGTTGAGCTCGTGCCGGAAGCAAAGCAAGACCGATAACCAGAAGCAGCAAGAGGATGAATCGATGATGCATAGCTTTAGTTGAGATACCCGCGAAGAATTTTGATCAATTGAATAACCTCAGTCGCATCGTCAACTACCGCGAGGGAGACGACTCGTCGCGAAGTTTTCGCGAGATTCGCGTTCAACCGCTCACTCGCCTCACATAATTGCTTCAGGGCTTCAGCGAGATTCGTGGGATGCAAATCGAGTGGTTCATCCTGCGAACCACCTGATTCCGAGCGAATTTGCTTGGCAAATTTTTCGATCTCTTTGAGCTTCTTTTCAGCCGTGTGCGGCAACCGCTCGCTGGATTGGTCCTTAACCTCTCGCGCCAGACTTTCGGCTTCTTCTTTGATCTGGGTTCCCTTTTCCAGTAACTTTTTATGCTCGTTCTCTTCGCGTTTGATCTGCATGCGCTTGAGCGTATCGATCATAGTTTCATTCTGTTCTTCAGGTGGTGTCTGCCCTGATGCCGTAGCCTGTCCCCACGCCGCAGGAGCGAAGAAAAAAAGGCAGGAGATGATGAACAGAAGTCGTAGAATCATAAGTGACCAAACAAATATTTTTTGGAAATTGAGATCTTCGCTCGGGTATTCAATACTCGCAGTTAAGAATACGCCTTGATGGTCGCTGACTGCTCTTCTTAACACTTAAATCAATTCCTAGAATCTTACCCGCCATTCCCCGGATCACCTCATCTTCAAGCCTGCCGTTGGATTGAGCGGCGACCCATTTATTGCCTTCAAATGCGTCGGCAACACGCCCCTCAATGCGAGCATATACGAAGAGTTGGGAGCGTTTTTGGTCGACCGGTGTCACGGAGATTTCAAGGACGAATCGGCCCTGGGTCCAGTTTCGCACTTCATCAGCAGGCAACGTCGCCAGATATTCAAGGTCTGTACGCGTTGTCACACCTTTAGTAAAAACGACGGGCAGGGTGACAAGTTTGCCCTCGCGCGGCTTGCTCAAAACCTCATCAATCTTTATCTCGCAGGTCCTCAGAACTTCCCGCACACCTTCAAGAATCTGCTCGCGCGGCACATTGAGGGTATATGGATTGTCGAGCGGCGGTTCTGTTTTCGGACGATCAAACTGGATTTGCGCTTGAGCCACGACAGACATACAGGTGACGCTGAGCAAAGCCAAAAAGAATAGATCTAGCCTTGAATATCTCATAAACCTCTTGGAAAACTGCTGCGACTGCCAAACCACCAACGGAATATTGATTTGCCACAGCAGGCTTCAAATCAAATGGTAAATCAATCAGTTAAATTATCTAGCTTAAACCGGTATCAGAAAAAACCAGTGAAGAAACAATAACAGGTTTAATCAGAGCACATCAAGCCCCCATCCCACATTGCTCGATCGTCATCGATCAAAAGGGCAATGTTTCTTTACATAGATTTGATAAAGGAACGCGCCGGGAGGAAATATTTTCATACTCTTTTTTCCCCGATCTTGTAAGAATTACTCGAAATGATGAAAATGAGCTCTCGGAGGAAAAATGTTGTGATTCCG
The DNA here is from genome assembly GCA_022614735.1 of Acidobacteriota bacterium. Lineage (GTDB taxonomy): Bacteria > Acidobacteriota > Blastocatellia > RBC074 > RBC074 > JAKEHZ01. Next base: position 27,799 of record JAKEHZ010000043.1, read on the forward strand.
AAAAAGTGCGATTTCATTGGGCTTTCGATGTTTTTTGGCCTGATCGGCAGCCATGGCACCTTGTTTGCATTAGTTTAAGTGGGGCAACGAGATACCAGGTGGTTAACTCCACTGACGGTGTCAAGTGGTTACCAGGGTGAGGAAGGTAACCACGGTTATAAGGCGCTACAGACTTCCCACGACTGTAGCGCCTTTTATTTTATCTAATTTCTGGAATTTCACCGGAATTCAACATTATCTCACTTCGAAGGTTGTCGTTCGCGGCGACCATCCTCACATCATTTCTGATTTCCATTCTACCTTCATGGTCAGATTATGGCGTTCGTCATGTGTCGGTCAGTACTTTAGGAGTTGTGTATCCAGGAGAAGGAATTGGGCAGAAAGTGTGGCCGGCGCATGAAAGCGGGCCTGATAAAGGGTTGCGGTAGGGGATGCGCCGCATCGCGCGACATGCGCCGACCAGACTGTCTGACCAGTCGGTAACCTCAACTTTCAAATTTGAGATTTGAGATTTGAGATTTGCTTCCTCCCCGCTCAGCCTGCCATGTCAACAACCACCTTGACACATCTTCTCAGTTTTCGCTATGTTGCGGAGCTTGATTACTAACAAAGACTCGAGCGTACGCATGCTTAGCGAATACCGCCAACAGTTTGGCGATTACCACACCGAATTAAACCGCGAAGACTATCTCTACCGCTCCGGGCG
>JAKEHZ010000298.1 GCA_022614735.1 Acidobacteriota bacterium
GGGTACGCATCGCTTCCAGCGTGCCAGGTCTCCGGTAACGACCCCCTGTCGAAGACCGGCACGCTGGAAGCGATGCGTACCCAGGGCGTTTTCATTGTTTCTGGGCGTCGCAGAGCGACATGAACAACTCCTCGGAAAAACAGTTTTCAGTTCAATACGTCGCTCGACCACCCGTCATATCAAACGTGAATCCGGTCGTAAAACTTGCCCCCGGCGAGACTATGAATGCGGCGAGATGAGCAATCTCTTCCAACGTACCGCAGCGCTTAATTGGAATCTTATCGGTCATGTATTTCACTTGAGCCTCTGGCAATGCATCAACCATCGGCGTGCGAATGACGGCCGGCGCAAGCGCATTAACGGTAATGCCGTCTTCCGCGTACTCTTTCCCTTGTACTTTCGTCATACCGATGACAGCGGCTTTTGAAGCTGAGTACGCCAGCATTCCAGCATTACCTTCTTTGCCCGATACCGAAGCGATGTGCAGGATGCGCCCGTATTGACGATTGAGCATATGCGGCAACACCGCGCGTGCAGTAAGAAACGAACCGATGAGGTTGACCTCAAAGACGAGGCGAAAATCGCCCAATTCGACTTCGTGGCTTCTGAGATTGGTCTTGCCGGTAACACCTGCACTGTTGATCAAAATATCGATTCGCCCGAACGTCTCGACGACATTTGCGGTTACGCTCGTGACTTGAGTCTCGTCTGTCACGTCAACGGGAAAAGCAGCAAACCCGGCTCCCATCTCATTTACTACCGGCTGGAGACTCGGGTTGAGATCGAAAATAGCGATCTTGGCGCCTTCGCTCGCCAGCCTTTTCGCAATCGCCAAACCTATCCCTGAAGCTCCCCCTGTGACAATCGCAACCTGGTCCTTAAATTGATAGCTCATTTTCCACCTTTATCCATTTTTTCGGCAAGTTTCATCTTCCGGATTACAGTTTCAACACAAAGGGTCAAAGGGTCAAAGGATCAAAGAAGAAAAGAGTCAAGCAGATATCTTCCTTTGATCCTTTGATCCTTTGACCCTTTGACCCTTTGTGTTGAACCTGTTAACTAGTTTGGGCTTTCTGTGAGACTTGCCATTTTTTCTACCAATATTACGCTCTAAGGAGTCCAAGAGAGAATACGAAACAAACGAAAATAACGAAAAAAACGAAAAAAAGGCAGTGGATGGGGGTTGGGGTGTAAGTGTGAAAGGGTGATGAAGTGAAAAGAGTTCATCAAGTTATCACCCCCATCCCCCATCCCCCATCCCCCTATCACCTGCCCAGATATTGAAAGTCTTACTTTTTTATCCGAGCCCCCGTTCGCCCGTCCTCCTGGATCATCTGACATGGCAATCCATCAGGGCTGTTAGTGATCGCGATGGTGTAAGGCGTTGGCTGACCATCGTAATTCATGCGCGTGTCATCGAGAAGAAATCTGTAGCCTTTCGCCTTCGCCATCTCGACAACGGCTCTTACGTCGACATATAGAAACCCTATCTGATTAATCCCGAACCGAAGCTTCTTCGGATCACGCGGCATCACGTTTTCGCGTTTGAGGCCCAGAACTTCAGGCTCTGCCAGCACTATTGTCGCATCGGCAACCTTCATTGTTGTCATGTGGGGTCGCCGCCCATTAACCCTTCCGCCGAATACTTCTCTGAAGAACACCTCGTTCTCCCTGGCGCTCTTGACCAACAACAGCAGATGATCTATCCCGAAATCTCCCCAAACTGATTTATCATTTGCAGCTTGCCTTTGTGACAGTTTTCGTTCAACCAGCGCGATCTGGTTGAAATCAGGGCCTTCAACCATCGCTGCTCGCGCTAATATATCGTGAGGTAGGCTGAGCATCCTTTGGGTAACGCGAACACCTTCGATCTCAAGCCTTGTCAGAGTTTGATTCAGAAAAGAAGTGCGGATCCCCAGCCAGTAGACACCATACATCGGTGGCAGGTCTATTTCAGGCTCAATCACCTCCAATTCCCAGCGGTTTAGACTACCCGGAGTGACTCCGGCAAATGGGCCGAGTGGCGAAATGTTGATCGTGCCTTCACCGGGACGTAGGCTCAGGAAAGTGATGAACTCAAGCGGTTTCGTCCCCGGATGCGGCATGACACGTGCTGCGAGAATATTAGTAAAAAATTCCTCTGCGGCTCTGCGGTCACTAACGTAGTAGCGTATGTCGTCGAGCAATACTGGGGCCGGCTTCGTCCGAGGTTGCAGCGCAAAGACTGATGTTAGAATGAAGACAAACGCAAACACGAGCGCGAGCAAAACTTTCATACAGGCAATGATAATCTACGGCGCCAGGAGCGCCAAGAAACCCGCCCGGAGAGATTTCTAATCCTGAATCGTTCTGAAAGATGCCAGCGCCGCTTCTATTATTCTAACTACTCAGCCTCTTCGCCGCGTCAGCGGAGAAGAGGCTGAGTAGTTACCTATACACAAAGCTGCCGGAGGCGTTCGAGTTTCCCGGGACCAACCAGCCACGATGGAGAACCGCTGATCGTGCTGAGCAGTGTTTCTCCCAGCCTTCTTTGATTGTTTAGTCTCTCATCATCATCACGCGCGTTTTCTAACTCGCTCGAACGTCCGGCCCACTGACGATGCCATGTTTCGAACCTCTGCCAGAGAGTTTCCTCGACATCGGCAGAGCCGCTTTGTCCAAGCATCGCAACGGCATCAATGACCACCTCAGGGTCGGGATCATCAAGAAATTCAAGCGCAACCTTTTCGATCTCCTTGCACGGGCGCCGTTCTCCGGCGGCACGGAGTGTGCTGGCATAGCATCGTGAATCATCAGGACCTCTGAAATTCATCGCCCGCCTGACAAGTTCAGCGCCTGTTGCCGGATCGAAGCGCAAAATGTAGCCCAGCAGTGAGTCCTGAATGAAGCAGGGGCATTTGCCTTCCCTCTCCTCATAAAACGCTCTGACGCGTGAAAGCAGAGCAGGAGAAGCGTACCGTTCAATCAAGCTGCTGATGATTTCCTGATTGCTGTCTTCTCGTTCGAGATTGTCTGCAAGAAAATTATCGAGCTCCGGCAGTGACTGCTCCGGCAATATCTTCAACACCCCTGCGCGAACACGTGGTTTGGGATTTTGGATTTCAGCGATGATCAGCCGCCGCCCTTCTTCCGGCGCGAGCTCATAAATCCTCTTCAGCGCAAGATCGCAAAATTCCAACCCGTATGTCCCGGGCGGGCTTTCATAGATTCGACGCAATGCAGGCAGCATCGCCAGGCGGCCGATACGAGTCCACCTATACGCAAGCAAACCATATTGCGCAACAGGCGGCAGATCGTCGAAGATCAATGCCACATCCGGCAGTCGCCACGATGCGGGCAATTGCTTTTGATCAACTCCAAGAAGTGTATAGATGCTGATCGCCTTTGCTCTGCCGCTTTTCCATGTCAAGGATGCGGCCAAACGTTCAACAGACTTCTTTTCGACCTGTGAATTTCTCTCCCTCCACTCCTGCCAGAAGAGATCTAGAACTTGTTGATCGCGCGATGGCGGCATCTTGGTTAGTTCTGGGTAACGCGAATGAAAGATCAATTTGTTAAGGAGATGAAGGTATCTTGATGAGATTGGCTGTGCCGGCGATGTTAACCGCTTCTCCATCTCTTCAATCACATATTCCCGGTGCGGTGATCCGATCAACCCCGCATAGTAATTAAAGCTACAATCATCGTGCTCACCACCGATGCGCCGGATCATTTCCCGTGCCGCCTCCTTCGTGCCCAAAAATCGCAGAGCGCGACACCCGCATGGACCGCACGCATCACCACTCTTGGATTCGAGCCACTGAACCGCACGCCTGAATTCCTGTTCCTGCCACATGCGATCTGCCGGCAAAATCTCAAACTCAATTACGTTCGAGGTCAAATTCAAATCACCGGACGGTAACTTTCGCCCTTCCTTGATCCGGCCGACCCTGGGGCTGGCCAGGTAGAGCCGGTATTTACCTGGTCTGTCAAATCTGAACCATTGATTAAGGTCATAGTGGATCAAAGAAGGCTCCTCCCCGAGATCTTCATCGCTACCGACTCCACCCATCGATGACACTCCGAAACTGAAATGATCGCGCAGTGGATCGACCAAATCTTCTTCGGGTTCCAGATGAAATTTATCAAGGTTAAGTCTGCCACTTCGATCGTGCCACATCGAATCCAACCAAAAAGCACCGGGAGTACTGCTTGAAAATCTTAGCTCAAGGCTTATTATTTCTCCCTGCTTGAAGGTATTTTTCTTATCCATAAGTCGCAGAGTGAAAGTAACACCTTCGGGGTTTTTCGATAACTCCTCACGATGTTTCTTTTCAAATTGTCTTTCCTGTGTCGCTTTTAGGTTTTCGAGCGAGGGCTGATTCTCTTTAACGATGCCACTGCTTAAAGTCGTTTCAAGGGTTAGAACAATAAACAGTAATATTTTTGGCGATGGCGACACCATACTAATTTTATCCCTGACGAAGAGAGTAATGCCTCAGAAAATGATGGCAAATCACCACGGATTGTCACGGATGCGACGGATTTTCACGGATTTTATCCGCGCTCATCCGTCGCAGCCGTGACAATCCGTGGTGATTTGCCATCATTTACCGAGGCACTACCGAAGAGAGCCTATATTTCCACTGCATTTCAACACTCAATGAACGCTTTATGGCCCTCTATCTTGCGTGCACCAATCCCTTCATGCTCAATTCTTCGGCTGAATCAGTTGAAGATTTACGGCTATTTATTACAACAAGACAAAATTCTTTAAGCATCGCTAAGACGCCCGAAAAAATTATTTTTGGCCAGATTGGCCGGTTTTATACTCGGATACCGTCTTTTCAGGTGTGGGCCGCAAAGCGCCGGCACTGCATTGTGGGGAATCGAGCAGAAGAGAGATTTTTATCAAACGGAGGAGGTAACAGTGATTACTACCTTGAAAATTAAAACACCATGGACGCGGAAATATTCATACCAGGAGACCATCGAAGCAGCGCAGAAGGTCAACTGGCGCATTGAGGATATTATCGGTGGCGACAAACGGCTCGACTTTACCAAACCGTTTATGCCTGAATCCCTGGCCAGAATGAATGGAATAGGATTTCTGAACGTTTACGAGAAAAGAATTTTAAACCAGATCAGAGGAAACACTTACCTCAATATATTCGGTCTGGTCGAAGAATTTATCCTCCCGTTCGTCATGGATCACGCACGACCCCAACTTGATAAAGATGATTATCGAACACGCGCACTGCTTCTATTCGCGAGCGAGGAAGCAAAACACATTCATCTTTTCAAACGCTTCCGCGAGGAGTTCGAGGCAGGGTTCGGCACTCCTTGTGCCGTCATCGGACCGCCTTCCGAGATTGCCAGGGCGATCTTGTCGCACCAACCGCTTGCAGTCGCGCTGTTAATCCTACACATCGAGTGGATGACTCAGCGTCATTACCTCGAGAGCGTAAAAGAGGACCAGGACCTCGATCCACAGTTCAAGAGCCTGCTCCGACATCACTGGATGGAGGAAGCGCAACACGCCAAGCTGGATACTCTGATGGTCGAAGCGCTGGCCGAAGGGCTCAACAAAGAAGAGATCGAAAAGAGTGTCGAAGAGTATATCGAGATGGGTGGATTTCTGGATGGTGGCCTCAAACAGCAGGTCGAATTCGATATCGATTGCTTTGAGCGAGCGACTGGCCGCAAGTTCTCGCAGAGCGAGCGCGAGAAGTTAGCTGAGACACAGCACCAGGCCAATCGCTGGACTTACATCGGCTCAGGTATGACGCATCAGAACTTCCTGTCAACACTCGGAAGTCTGTCAGCGGAGGCGAGGGAACGTGTCCGGCAGATCGCGCCCGTGTTTTTCTGAGAGCGCAGATTGGATATGAAGAGAGAAAACGGAACAAACGGAAATAACGGAATAAACGGAAATTTTATTGATCTTCCGTTTGTTCCGTTATTTCCGTTTGTTCCGTTTTCTCATCCTCACGTCACTTCCCGATTCCGAACTGCCCGAGTATAAAGGCGTAATCGAACGCATTGTCTCTCAGCCTGTCATAGCGACCCGAAGCCCCGCCATGCCCGCCCGGATCAAGTTTAACTTTGAACAAGAGCAGGTTGTTGTCCGTTTTCATCGTACGCAACCTGGCGACGTATTTCGCTGGTTCCCAATACATCACCTGGCTGTCATTGAGCGAAGTTCTGACGAGGATCGTAGGATACGCCTTCTTCTCTAGATTCTCGTAAGGCGAATAGCTTCGCATATAGTCGTAGGCCGGCTTCTCGTTCGGGTTGCCCCATTCCAGATATTCGCCCACCGTTAACGGTAATGACGCATCGAGCATCGTGTTCATAACATCAACGAACGGGACATATGTGACGACAGCTTTGAATAAATCGGGACGCAGGTTCGTCACCGCGCCCATTAGCAATCCGCCTGCACTGCCGCCCGTGATGACAAGACGATCTGCCGATGTGTACTTCTCCTTGATCAAATGCTCGGCGCAGGCGATGAAGTCAGTGAAGGTATTTTTCTTCGCCATCATCTTGCCCTGATCGTGCCATTCCTTGCCGAGTTCGCCCCCGCCGCGAATATGCGCGATGGCATAAATCACTCCGCGATCGAGAAGGCTGATCCGATTCGACGAGAAGTTAACGTCGTAGGGGAAACCGTATGAGCCGTAACCTTCAAGCAGCAGTGGCCGCTTTCCGTCATTTGTCAGCTCTTTTCTGTATACAATCGAGAGCAGGAGCTTCGTGCCGTCCGAAGCAGTTGCGTAAAGACGCTCGGATTTGTAGAGCTTCATATCATAGACGCCGAGCACCGGTTGTTGCTTTAGCAAATCGCGATCTTTTGACCTGACGTCATAATCAAAGACCGAAGCAGGTGTTATGAACGACTGATAGTTAAAGCGGAGCTTGGTTGTGTCAAATTCAGCATTCTGCGAAAGAAACGCGACATAGACGGGTTCCGGGAATTCGACGTAATGCGATTGGCTGCTCTTGAGGTCTGTGACTCGTATCTTCCGCACGCCATTCTCGCGTTCGAGAGTGGTATAGTGATTTGCAAAGCATTCAACACCCTCGAGCATCACCTCTTTGCGATGAGGGATGATCTCTTTCCAGTTCGTTGTTGAGGGATCGCTGACCGGCGCAGTGACAAGACGGAAGTTCTTTCCCTGATCGTTGGTGCGGATGAAGAAGAGATCACCTACATGATCAATGTAATACTCGTGTTTATCCTTGCGGGGCAGGAGAAGTTTGAGTTCGCTGTTCGCATTGTCGGCTGTCAAGTAGCGCACTTCGCTGGTTGTCGAGCTTCCCGAAACGAGCAACACATAACCTCTGCTCCGGGTTTTTTCGATGTAAGCGTTATAAAGCTCATCTTTTTCCTCGTACAGTAATTCGTGTTTGTCACTGCCCAGGATGTGACGGAAGAATTTGTGCGAGCGTTTCGTCGTCGGGTCTTCCTGAGTGTAGTAGAGCGTCTTATTGTCATTGGCCCATGCAACCGAGGTCACGCGCTCCGCGATATTCTCTACAATCTTGCCATCGCGGAGATCCTTAATGTGCAGCTTGAACTGACGAAAGCCTGTCGTGTCAGTCGAGAAGGCGAGCAGATTGCCATCCACGCTGACATTGTATGCGCCAATGCTGAAGAATTTGTGTCCCTCCGCCATCTTGTTCATCTCAAGCGTAATTTCTTCAGGCGCTTTCAGATCACCTTTCTTGCGGCAGAAGATCGGATATTGTTTTCCCTTCTCCGTCCGAGTGTAATAGAAGAAATTGCCCATTTTGTACGGGACATTCTCGTCAGTCTCCTTGATGCGCGCGAGCATCTCGTCATAGAGCGATTTCTGAAAGGCCTCGGTCGGCTTCATGAGCGCTTCTGCATAATCGTTTTCGGCTTTGAGATAACCGAGAACATCAGGATCGCGCTTAGATTTATCGGCCAACCAGGCGTAGTCATCTACGACCGTGTAACCGTGAATCTGCGTGGTCTTGGGAACTTTCTTTGCTACCGGGGGTTTGGGTACTTGTTCTTGTGCCATTGTAGCTATTCCGATCAGAGTTAAGGACAAAAGTAGTGGAAGAAACATCGCCTGAGGTTTCATCTTTCCCTCCATTGTTTGATGTTAGCTTATGAGTAGTCAGGATCGGTTAGATTGTAACATTTTCCAATGGTAAAGAGAGAATACGAAATAGACGAAATAGACGAAATAGACGAAACCAAACGAAAAGTTAAAGGTATAGTTCCAAGGCGGTCAGGACGCCGAGGATGAATTGCCGGATGGGCACGGCTCGAGTAGAATGCGCCCGCAGCGTACTTAAAGACAGAGCGATATTTCAACTGAAAGTCTGAAAGCACATGAAAGCCTGGCGCGTTAATGACTGGTGTGAACCGGAAGCGATGGAGTTCGCTGATATTCCACTACCCGAACCCGGTTTTGGCCAAATACGCATAAAAAACGAAGCTGCTTCGCTCAATTTTTTTGACATTCTGCAGATCCAGGGAAAGTATCAATTCAAACCGCCTCGCCCGTTCACACCCGGCTCTGAAGTCGCTGGCGTCGTCGATGCTGTTGGCGAGGGTGTGACCGGGTTTGCGATCGGAGATAGAGTGCAGGCGATGGCTTCGGGCGGGACTTATTGTGAGTATTCAATTGCATCCGCTGACAGAACTTTTCGCATCCCTGACGCCATGAGCTTCGAAGAAGCAGCGGCAATGATCGTGATTTTTCAAACATCGTACTTCGCGCTGACTCACCGTACGCAACTCAAACCAGCTGAGTGGCTGCTGGTCCATGCGGCCGCCGGTGGCGTCGGCCTCTCGGCGATGCAGATCGGTAGATACCTCGGTGCTCGTGTGATCGCCACAGCAGGCAGCGAAGAGAAGCTTCAGTTTTGCCTCTCGCAAGGCGCGGAGCATGCGCTGAACTATCGTGATGCGAATTGGGTTGATCAGGTCAAACAAATCACCGGAAGCCGTGGCGCTGATGTAATTTACGACCCCGTAGGCGGCGAAATCTCCGAGCTTTCCACCAAGTGTATCGCGCCTGAAGGCCGCCTGCTCATCATCGGCTTTGCCGGCGGCACAATACCATCAATTGCGGCAAACCGGATCTTGCTCAAACAGATTTCGGTCATCGGTGTTTTCTGGGGCGGTTATCTCGAACTTCATCCGGAGTATATGCATGACGCGCAGGCAGCATTATTCGAGATGTATCAAGCCGGGATGATCAAACCGGTAGTTTCGAAGGCTTACGCTCTGGCTGATGCTGTCGAAGCATTGACAGCGTTGGCATCCAGAAAGACTTTGGCGAAAGTCGTTCTAGCGATCTGAAAGAAGAAAAGAATACGAAACAAACGAAAAACAGTTTTCAGTTTTCAGTTTTCAGTTTTCAGTTGTAACTGCTCAGGCGGGGGTGCAGTACGGGGAGCGTCAGCGACCTGAGCCTTGATAAAACAGCCTCTTGCCAAGGTGCAGGTCGCTGACGCTCCCCGTACTGCACTCCCGCCTGAGCAGTTACAACTGAAAACTGAAAACTGAACAGTCACGCAATGATCTTTTTCGCCACCACACCCGCCACATCGGTCAAGCGAAAGTCACGTCCGCTGTAACGATAAGTGAGTTTTTCATGATCGAGCCCCAACAGATGAAGCACAGTTGCGTGGAGATCGTGAATGTGCATTCGGTCTTCGACTGCGTGGTAACCAATGTCATCGGTCGCGCCGTAAATGAATCCACCTTTGACACCGCCGCCGGCCATCCAGATTGTGTAGCCATACGGATTGTGATCGCGCCCATCGCCTTCCTGTGAGACCGGCGTGCGTCCAAACTCGCCGGCCCAAATCACCAGTGTGTCCTTTAACAATCCGCGTGACTTGAGGTCCCTCAATAACCCCGCAATCGGCTTATCAACTTCGCGCGCGTTCTGTGTGTGGCCATTATAAAGCTCGCTGTGCTGATCCCACTTATAGCTATGCGTACATTGAATGAAGCGAACGCCGCGCTCAGTCAGGCGCCGCGCAAGCAAACATTGCCAGCCGAAATCTTGTGTCTGCGGATCATCCAATCCGTAAAGTTTCTTTGTCACTTCAGATTCTTTTTCGACCTGAAACACCTCAGGAGCATCAGCCTGCATTCTGAACGCAAGCTCGAATGCCTGAATACGAGCTTCGAGCTGCGGGTCATCCTTTCGCAACTCTTCGTGGCGTCGATTGA
>JAKEHZ010000044.1 GCA_022614735.1 Acidobacteriota bacterium
CATAGTTCGGCATAGCATCAACACCCTGCTTCAAGATGCTAGCAGATTTTGTGCATTAGACAACTTGATTTCGCTGGAGGAGAAATAGACAGGATTGACAGGATTTATCAAGATTTTGTGAATTGGGATAAATCCTGATAAATCCTGTAAATCCTGTCTAAATTTTCATTGTTTCTGGGCGCCGTCTGAGACGACATGAGCGACTCCTCAGTTTTTCTTCTTGCCCGTCTCTGCCGATAATTCTTTCATTTTTTCTTTCAGTGCCTTGAATTCGGGCATATTTGCCAGCGGCTGCAAATCCGGCTCTTCAGGATCGAAGAGCATTTCCGGATCCATGCCCCTCATCTGCTTCAATGCTGCGAGCGCTTCACGCTTGCGGCCGAGTTGCGCCAGCGAGCAGGCACGCTCGAAGTGCGCTGAGGCGAATTTTTCGTCCAATTTGAGCGCATGGTTGGCAGAGTTCAAGGCCTCGGTGAAACGCTGTTGTTGGCGATAAAGCTGTGAAAGATACTCGTAATCGTCGGCTTCGGCGCTGATCGCAACCGCGCTTTGCATAGTCTTGACCGCTTCACCGGTCTTGTTTTGCGCTTCCTGCGTGTTGGCCAGCAAAACCAGACCCGATTTGCTCTCGGACAGCTCTTTTGGAAATGAGAGCAGCAGCTCTTCGAGCATCCTCCCGTAGTCGGGATCAAATCCTTCATCATCGAAGAGCCACTCAAAGGCTTCGTCAGGATTTGGCGCGACCTTCATCATCTCTCTGAAATATGTTTTCGCTTTCTCCAGGTTATCGCTCAATAAAAGAAAGCCAATCAACGTCCCATAATGATCAAGGTAGGTTGGATCGCGCTCGATGGCGGCACGAAAGGCGCTCTCTGCCTCACTGTTCTTCTCGAGCAGCGCATAGGCGTGCGCCAGATCACGCCACGGCCGCGGATCGTAAGGGACGAGGTCTATGTAACGCTGGAGCGGCGCGATCGCGCGTTCGGCATCTTTGCTGATCGAACTCAAAACCCCATCTTCATTGCCGTAATACAAAAGATCAAAGGCCAGAGCCAGATGCCCGGGCGCGAAATCAGGCCAGCGACTGGTAATCTGCAGCAACAACTCAAGGGCGCGATCATCCTGAGACTGGGTTTGTTGTTGCGGCTTCGGCTGAGCATCATTTGCCTGAGCTTTTCCCGACAGAGCAGTCCTGAGCGTTTCGGCAGACCTCGCCTGTTCTTCTTCGACCTTTTGAGAGGCGAGCACCCGATACTGGAGCAGCAAGAGCTGTGGGCCTTCACCCTGTTTTGCGATCAACCCATCAATATATTTGAGCGCGCTTTCAGTAGGCAAATCGTAAACCTGACCGCGCCCTGTCCCCGGTTGCAGCGCGCCCTGGATCGCATCGCTGAGTTCCGGTAGCGCATCATCAACGACCTCGTGTTCAGTGATGAACCATACTCCACCACGTGATGCCAGACTGAAGCGAATCAACTCAAGATCTCGCAAAACGGTTATCACCGCTCGATTATCTTTGACCTTGTTCTTCAATATTCGAACCTGCACTATATCCTCAGGATCCCATTCCTCCAATATTTCATTGACCGTGGTCTCGAAAGCCTTGGTCACAGCAGCTCGCTGTTTTTCGTCCAGTTTGATCCAGGCGCCCGCGCCGAGGGCATTTGCGACCGTGAGCTCCAGGTCGAAAGACGACTTGCTTGTGCCCTTATCGAGATAGAACTCTTTAACGAGCCTCATCGGATCACGTTGATAGTCAGTGAAGGGTCTACGATCTCTTACTCTTTGCGGCTGCGGCTTGATCGTTGGCAAATCCTGGCGCTTGCTCTGCGCCTGCGTCAGCGGAACAGCAGCAAACCAGATCGCCAGAGCGGCGAGCAAGATTTCGATTTTTACTTGTTGCCTCTGCATGCTTACTTTTTTTGATTGCGGCGTTCTCGGAAATCTTGGACATACTCGGTTTGCTATGAGATAGAGCAGAATATATATTCTGAATCCCATTGGGGGAAGATAATTATAGATGTGAAAGAGGCATCTTAGCGAGGGCTAAAAACGAAACACGCGAAAAGGATTAGAAATTTTCGCCTGTTTCGCTGTTTTCGTCTGTTCCGTTCGTGAGTTGAGAAAGGAAATTAAGATGCAGATTAAAGATATCCTTGTGCCCGTGGATTTTTCTCCAGGGTCTTTACGAGCAATCGAATTCGCCTTCTCACTGATCGATCCTGAAGGCGAGATCTGCTTGCTGCACGTGATTGATTCAGATTTTGTGGCAAAGCTGGGCGAAGAGGGTTTCATCGAGACCGAAGCCGCACTCGAAAAATTGCGACAAAACGCGGAAGATCGATTAACGGAAATCTCCAAACGGAACCCTTCTGAAACCATTCAGGTTGACACCATGGTCGTCGTCGGCAAACCCTTTGCTGAAATTTTGCGCGTGGCGAACGATCTCTTTTTCGAGATGATCGTCCTAAGCATTCGCGGCAGACATCAGGGCACGATCGAAGGACTGCTCTTTGGCTCGACTGCCGAGAAAGTTTTGCGCGCCGCGCACATTCCAATCGTCTGCGTGCCGGGTGGGCGAGGGTAGGGATTGGGATTGCGGATTGCGGATTGATTGTGGAATTCCTCTCTTCAAATCCGCAATCCGCAATCCGCAATCCGCAATCTCTAATTAGGCCTTCGCTGCAGCCATCGCAGCTTCGTAATTCGGCTGTTCAGCGATGTCCTTCACATATTCGACATATTTAACCTGGTTATCCGCCCCGACGACGAAGACAGCGCGCGCGTGCAAACGATCCAGCGGCCCTCCAGCCACAAGCACGCCGTAGTTCTTGCCGAAGGACGCATCGCGGTGATCGCTGACCGCGACGACATTTTGAACGCCGGCAGCCCCACACCATCGCTTCTGGGCGAAAGGCAGATCCATGCTGACACAGACGATCTCGACTTCCGGAATTTTCGATGCTTCCTCATTAAAACGTCGCGTCTCAGTGTCGCAGACCGGCGTGTCGAGGGAAGGCACAGAGAGAATGATCCGGGTTTTGCCTGCCGAGGTAGCGAGGGTATAATCGCCCAAATCAGCAGCATTCTGGGTTTTAAAATCAGGCGCCGCCTGACCGACCTTCACTTCACCACCCTGTAATGTGAGTGGAGCGCCTTTGAAGGTAACTGATGCCATGATATTTCTCCTTCTATTTTGTTATTTGATCGACTTGCTTTAGTTATGAAAAACTGTCCGCGCGCTATTATCCATAACGATTGCAAGTTGTCGATCCCACATCCGTCGAATAACGTCTACGCTGATGCTCATTGAATATTGCTCCTCAACAGTAATCAGATTTTCCAGGCAAGTTTCAACACAAAGGGTCAAAGGGTCAAAGGTGCTCGTTTTTTTTCTTCTTTGACCCTTTGACCCTTTGACCCTTTGTGTTGAAACTTGCCTGGAAAATGCGAAAACACTTTGTTTACGGTGTGCTAGCGCTTATGTCTTCACATAAATCTCCGCCCCGCCTTGCTTGAACTCTTCCGCCTTCTCACGCATCCCGGCTTCGAGCGCGGTCTGCTCATCCAGAGCTTTCTGAGCCGCGTAATCTCTCACATCCTGCGTGATCTTCATCGAGCAGAAATGCGGCCCGCACATCGAGCAGAAGTGCGCGGTCTTTGCCCCCTCCTGCGGGAGCGTCTCGTCGTGGAATTCACGCGCCGTTTCGGAATCGAGCGACAAATTGAATTGGTCCTCCCAGCGGAATTCGAAGCGGGCTTTCGACAAGGCATTGTCGTGGTACTGCGCGCCCGGATGGCCTTTGGCCAGATCGGCCGCATGCGCCGCGATCTTGTAGGCTATCACACCGTCTTTCACGTCTTTCTTGTCGGGCAAGCCCAGATGCTCTTTCGGCGTGACGTAGCACAACATCGCCGTGCCGAACCAGCCGATCATCGCTGCTCCTATGGCCGAGGTGATGTGATCGTAACCCGGCGCGATGTCTGTCACGAGCGGTCCGAGCGTATAGAACGGCGCTTCCTGGCAGATCGTGAGCTGCTTGTCCACGTTCTCTTTGATCAAATGCATTGGGATGTGACCCGGCCCTTCGATCATAACCTGGCAATCCAGCGCCCATGCGATCTTCGTCAATTCACCCAGCGTCTCGAGCTCTGCAAACTGCGCATCGTCATTCGCATCGGCAATCGAGCCGGGACGCAGGCCGTCGCCGAGCGAGAAGCTCACATCATAGGCGCTCATAATCTCGCAGATTTCTCCGAAGCGCGTGTAGAGGAAGCTCTCCTCGTGATGCGCCAAACACCACTTCGCCATGATCGAGCCGCCGCGAGAGACGATGCCCGTTGTGCGCTTCGCCGTGAGCGGTATGAATGGGAGACGCACACCAGCATGGATAGTGAAGTAATCAACGCCCTGCTCCGCCTGCTCGAGCAATGTGTCGCGGTAGACCTCCCAGGTCAGATCTTCGGCTTTGCCGTTGACTTTTTCCAATGCCTGATAGATCGGCACTGTGCCAATGGGGACGGGGCTGTTGCGGATGATCCATTCGCGTGTGGCGTGAATGTTCTTACCGGTGGACAAATCCATGACGGTGTCCGCGCCCCATCTGGTCGCCCAGCGCATCTTTTCGACCTCCTCTTCGATTGAAGATGCGACTGCTGAATTACCGATATTGGCATTGATCTTGACCAGAAAGTTCCGGCCAATAATCATCGGCTCGCTTTCGGAGTGATTGATGTTGGCCGGAATGATTGCGCGTCCCCGCGCGACTTCCTGTCGCACAAACTCAGGTGTGATATAGCGAGGGATGCTCGCGCCGAACGATTCACCCCGGTGTTGGAAGTAGAGACTGTTGCGGTCGCCATCTTGAAGAGCTGCGAACGCGGCCTGTCTTCCGAGGTTTTCGCGAATGGCTACAAACTCCATCTCAGGAGTGATGATGCCTCTCTTCGCATAATGCATCTGCGTCACGGCGTGGCCTGCCTTTGCTCGCAGCGGCTGGCGGCGCAGACCGGGAAATTCTTCAAGCTTGCCCCTGGCCTTCGTGCGCGCATAGACAGCCTCTTCCGCTGAGCGATAGCCGTTGTCGACCGGCTGGACCCTGCGGCCTTCGTACTCTTCAACGTCGCCGCGCGCGCGAATCCATTCGAGTCGAGAGAGCGGTAAGCCGTCGCGCACATCGCCTCTGAAAGCCGGATCGCCCCATGGACCGCTGGTTTCGTAAACTCGCACCGGTTCGTTTACTTCGATCGTACCATCGAAGCCTTTGGTGACGTGTTGGCTGATTTCACGGAATGGGACGCTAATGCCTGATTGTTCGCATCCCACGTATATGCGTTTTGAGTTTGGTAATTGTCTCTCAGAAGATGCTGTCTGATCTGAACCATTGTTTCTCATTGTTTTTCCTTTCTCCCTTCGACGGTATTAACCGTATCAGGTTCTAAGGGTCTCCGATTTTCGGACTCTCAGCCGCGCCTGCGGCTCCCCCGAAAGAGAGAATACAAGAGAGTTTCAACACAAAGGGTCAAAGGGTCAAAGGGTCAAAGGAGGATAAAGGCTTGATTTTTCTCTTCTTTGACCCTTTGACCCTTTGACCCTTTGTGTTGAAACTCTCTCGTCTTCTCTCTCAACCGCCAATACACGACATTGTCCTGAGCGGTTGCACAAACTCAGGGTCGTTAATATGATGCCGGTCTTCTTTCTTCTCAACCGCTGCCACAATGAAATCAGCCAACTCATCGCGCGTTGCGCCGCCACGAAGCAACCGTTTGATATTGTGTTCAACAGTCGAAAACAGGCAGGTGCGGATCATCCCATCTGCAGTCAAACGGATCCGGCTGCAATGTCCGCAGAATGGCTGTGTGACAGGATTGATAAATCCGATTTCGCCGGGCGCGCCATCGACAAACCGCCATCGCCGGGCTGTCTCGCTCAGATTCTCCGATTTCATTCTTTCAAGCGGATAGATGTCGTGGATTCTTCGTCTCAACTCTTCGCCCGGCACGACCATTTCGCGCCGCCAGATTTTGCCGTTGTCCAGCGGCATAAATTCGATGAAGCGCACATGAACACCTTTTTCACGCGCGAACTCAGCAAACCTCACAGCCTGATCATCGTTGATCCCGCGTATAACCACGCAATTTACCTTGACCGGCTGCAGGCCTGCTTCAATTACGGCATCGATGCCATCCAGCACCTGACTCAACTCATTTCTTCCCGTCAGCAATGCGAAACGTTCCGGCGTGAGCGAATCGAGGCTGATCGTGATTCGTTGCAATCCGGCTTCTCTCAAACCTCGCGCGCGGTTATGCAGGAAATGCGCATTTGTCGTCATCGCCAGATCTTCGATGCCTTCAATCTTCGCCAGACGTGCAATCAGGCTTTCGACATCGCGCCTCACCATCGGCTCGCCGCCTGTCACGCGCAATTTGGTGGTGCCCAGACTGACGAAAATTTCAGCGAGCGCAAGGATCTCTTCGTAACTCAGAATTTCGGCCTTCGGCTGCCATTCCATCGCCTCTTTCGGCATGCAATAGAAGCAACGAAAATTACAACGGTCAGTGATTGAGATACGCAGATCGCGGATGACTCGGTCATAACTGTCTTTAAGCGACAAAGGAGGTATCATCGTAGACATCAGGTCCTCTAGTAAATCTTGCTTTAATAATTTGACACCGAGTATTCTAACAGCCTGCTCAATCAATGTCACAAATCAATTAGGACGCTCGCGACTCGAACGGAGGCGGGGTCAAGTATGGCAAAGCGAAAAATAACTGTATTCATCACCATCATCATTGTCTGGTGGTTGTGGATCAGGATCGATGGTTACGCCTGTACATGCGCCTGGGGAATGCCGATATGTCAAGCCTACGGCACGGCCTCGGCGGTCTTTATAGGCCAGGTGACAGAGATATCAACCATCACTCTGGAAGGGTATGATCATTCACAGGGAACGGCGCGCCCTTTCCTTCCCAGATATCACCCCGGAGTCAAAGACCCATCGCAAGCGATAACGATCTCCGTCGGCGAGGGAGAAGAGATAGAGAACTACAACCTGCAGGTTCCTGCCCTGCCTCGTGAACATACCCTCGAAGGTGCAGTGCTCTGGCAAGATGGCAACCCGGCCGCCGGCGCCGAGATCACCTATGTCTACCGTAACTTCAATTGGAAAATTGTTGCCGACAAAGAGGGGCGGTTCTCTCTGAAATTGGCGGAAGGCCTCACGTACTCGATCAGCGCGCATATTAAAGACAAGAACGATAAAATATACATCGCTGAATCTATTAAGATAGAAGCAGGCAAGATCGAGGCAGGTGAAAAGATCGAGCCGATCAGATTTATTCTAAAACCCAGATGAGCAAATATGCTTGAACAAAATATCATTGCAAAACTTCGAACAATCACGGGCAAAGACGGTATCGCTGCTGATGACCAGGAGCTCGTAGTTTACGAGTGTGATGCGATTGCAATGCACAAGGCCCGTCCGCTGGCAGTCGTCTTTCCGCGGACGACTGAAGAGGTCTCGCGCGTAGTCAAACTGCTTTACGACAACCGGATTCCATTCGGACCACGCGGCGCGGGGACAGGATTGAGTTCCGGTGCGCTTGCACTCGGCTGCGAACAGAGCCAGCGCTCAGTCATTGTAGAAATGGCTCGGATGAACCGCATCCTCGAAATCGATTACGCCAATCGTCGCGCTGTCGTACAGCCGGGAGTGATTAACATTAAACTTTCGCAGATCGTCGCTGCCCGCGGTTACCACTACGCGCCCGACCCTTCCTCACAGAATGCGTGCACCATCGGCGGCAACGTAGCCGAAAACGCCGGAGGGCCGCACTGTTTAAAGTACGGCGCGACGACCAATCACATCCTCGGTCTTGAAGTAGTCCTGCCAACGGGTGAGATCATCACTCTCGGCGGGGACGGGGCGGAGACAATCGGTTATGACCTGCTTGGAGCATTCGTCGGGAGTGAAGGGACATTCGGCATCGCAACAAAAATCACAGTCAGGCTCACACGCACGCCGCAAACCGTGATCACGCTGCTTGCCGATTTTCTGGACCTCAACGATGCGACCCGCGCCGTATCGGCGATCATTGCCGCCGGAATTTTGCCTGCGGCGCTCGAGATGATTGACATCGTGACGATCAATGCGGTCGAGGACTCGGTCTACGCCGCAGGTTACCCGCGCGATGCTGCAGCGTGCCTGATCGTTGAGCTCGATGGATTACATGCGGGTCTCAATGCGCAGGCGAAACACGCCGCGGAGATTTGCCTCCAAAACCGGGCTCGCTCGGTGCGAGAAGCGCGAGACGATGAGGAGCGCAAAAAATTATGGGCAGGTCGCAAGGGGGCATTTGGCGCCCTCGGTCGCGTCAGTCCCGATCTATTCGTTCAAGACGCGGTTGTGCCACGCACCAGGTTACCCGAGGTTCTAGCAGGCATATACGAGATCGGCGCGAAGTATAACCTGCGCCTCTCGACAGTCTTTCACGCGGGTGACGGCAATCTTCATCCCAACATAAACTTTGATGGGCGCGATCAGGACGAGGTCTCACGCGTCATGGCCGCGAGCAAAGAGTTTATGGAGCTCTGCGTCGATGCGGGCGGTTCGATCACTGGCGAGCATGGGGTCGGCGCGGATAAGATCGAGTATATGCAGATGATTTTTGACCAGGCCTCGCTCGATGCCATGCTCGCAGTGAAGGATGTGTTCAACCCGTTGGGACTCTGCAATCCGGGGAAGGCGGTTCCGGCCCAGAGGATGTGTAAGGAATATCGAAAGGGATACGATATTTGAACTTCGGCAAGTTTCGTATTCCGGATACTGGTTTCAACACAAAGGGTCAAAGGGTCTGTGGAGTCCATTAATGTTGTACCCCTAGTAGTCCGGTTTTAGTGTACCCCTCCTTCCTACATGGGAAAGGACAATTGTACCGGGCGATCCAATTCCGGTACTGGAAAGGGTAAGTTCATAATCGTCGCGGCATCCAGACCGCGCGCTGGCCATCGTTTCAGAACGGCTCCGTTCTTGGCGTCCGAAAAGACGAAGTGGCGATCGGTCGGGTCGAAACGAACATCCACGCGCACGCCACCGTTTGCCGTTCCGACATAGTAGACGTGATCGTGGATTGCAACCTGGCCAATGCTGGTGACCTTGTATTGCCAAGTGAACTGAGCCAGGAACTGATCCACTCGATCAAGACTGAAAAGCTCTGGCTCGACCGCCGGATGATAGGGACGCCAAACGTAATTGACCTCCGGATGAGCCTCGAGCGGTGGGCGTCCATTGCAATCACGCGCTCGCGATGGCAACTCGGCGTTGTGAGCGTGCCGGGCTTCATCTAGGTTTGCTTGCAAACTGACAAGATTCGGCAGTAGCGCTGGCGTAGTGAGGTAGTCATTCCACGTGCGATGACCACGCTCGACCTGCGGTTGGTCTGTCGGCTGCGACGGGCGAGAGAATTGATGCGTGATCCCCAGTGCCACCAACCACAAGGTAAAGAGTGTGGGGAAAGCTTCATTGGCGGGGCGGCCGTAGAGATGCTCACGGTCGGTCTGGATGCCACGAGGCAGGCCATAGAGAGCGAAGACTTGACGCAAATCATTTTGCGTTTCTGAGAGTGTTAGCTTGCGCCAGGCTTTTTTGGTTTGCGTCGCGTGCGCGAAGAGGCCTAACCAGATGCAGGCGACAGGCTCGCGCACATCGAAGACAGTGGCGATTATGCCGTCTTGCAACTGAAGGTTCTCTTTGCTGTCGATTTGCCAAAGCTCGTGAACTTCCCGAGCACGAGGAGGCGCAGGAGGGCGCGCTTTCCGTTCGGCAAGCAACTCCGGGCAGACTTGCTTGAAGTAAGCCGCAAGTTGAGTGCGCTTGGGCAAGCGCATCCCAGACAGCGATTCGTCTTTTGTCAGATCAAGGAGGATGCTGGTTGGCCCACGACGCGGATGTTGCTGTTTCCAGTACAACGCGCGTTCGGCGACCTGTGAATCAAAGCGGCTCAAGAGCCTGGCCGTACTCGCCGTGATGGCTCTTGTCTTGCGCAAGCCTTCTAAACCGTGTTTGCGACCAACGCGCCACCATTTGCGAGCACAGGCTTTGGAACATCCGATTTCATGTGCCAATTGATTCAAACTGCGACCTTGCATTTTGCCCAGATAAATGGCCTCACGTTGGGCCACTGTTAGTTCACGATTTTTGCTCATCGTCCTCTCTACCTTCCTTTCGTAGAGAGGACGATAAGTTCATTGCCCCAAGGGGGGGTACGCTAAAACCGGACTACTAGGGGTACAACATTAATGGACTCCACAGGGTCAAAGGGTCAAAGAAGAAATAAATCATGCCTTCACTCCCGTTTGACCCTTTGACCCTTTGGAGACTGCTGAAAAAGTTTTCATCGTCTACCCCTTGGTGTAGAGTGACGGTACATCTGTGAAGGAGACCCCGATGCTCAAA
>JAKEHZ010000299.1 GCA_022614735.1 Acidobacteriota bacterium
GTGGTTCGCTTATTTCGCGTGTTTCGCGTTCTCTCTTGGACTTTAGCCATTGCGGCGCATGAATGAAACTCACCCCCTAAGGTTATTTCCGTTTGTTCCGTTTTCTCATTTTCCTTTCTTATCCGAGACTACTGGATCAAGAGGGAGTATGCATGATGCGTCGTCGAAAGAGGGGCTGTTGACTGCGCGTGAAACCTGATAAGCCTCCATCTCGTTGGTGGGGTATGGCCTCAGTAGCTGTACAACATCGTTCACGGAGTTCTTGGGATTCAACCAATCCGATTCCTCTTCCGGTTTGAGGATCGCCGCCATTCGATTGTGAATAGTCGAGATCAATTCGTTAGGCTCGACTGTGATGATAGTGAAGGTTCGGAGAGTATTGCCTTCCGGCGATTTCCACTCCTCCCATAAACCCGCGAAGGCAAACAGTCCGCCACTTCGCAGCCTCACGAAGATCGGTTGACTCGGCTCTTTACCTTTCTTTTGCCATTCGTAAAAGCCATCAGCGGGAACGAGACAACGCCGTTTGGCCAGCGCGTTCTTAAAAGATGGTTTCTCCGCCAGCGTTTCGGCCCTGGCGTTGATCATCTTGTTGCCGATCGACGTGTCTTTCGCCCAGAAGGGTACAAGCCCCCACTTGGAAGCAACCATCTCACGCTCATCGAGTTGTCGAATTATGGGGACGATTTGCGAGGGAGCAATGTTGTAACGGGGTTCCGCTGCTTCTGCGATTGGTTCGACATCGAAGCGCTCGGCTATCTCTTTCGGCTTATGATGACGTGTGAATCTTCCGCACATTGTTATTCATGTTTTATCATATAGGAAATAAGAAAACTAACGTCTACCCTCTCTGGCGCGGCTGAGCCGCGCCAGAGAACGGCAATCAGGAATCAAACAAACTCCATGGCAGCAAAGCTGACGGCCGATTGTTCATCAATATTCCATTGGTCGTAACGAATGACTTGGCCTCGCGCGCCCGGAACTGCACTCAGGAAAGTGTAGAGTGGTGAGAAGCCGCACCATTTCAAACGATCCTGTTCGGGCCTGACCAATTCGAAAAACTCTTCACTGTTGCCTTCACAGACGCGGTCCAATCTCTCCTTATCTTGTTCTTTGACTTCGAGCATCACGCCGCGTTCGGCGCGGGCAATGGTTTCGTCCCCGTAACGTCTGCCGATATGCGCCAAATCAATCCCCAAAACCCAAAATAAATTGCCGGCATGGAGCTCAGCCATTTCACCCAAAGCTTCAAAAAATCGCATAACCTTGTCATCGTTTTCGGGCCGCTCGCCCGCCTGGAGAGCCTTGGCAAATGGCCCGCATAAAATCGGGACGATCTTGAATTCGGAGCCAAGCATCTGTTGCAGAAACACACATTGGAATTCGATCGAATGTTCAACTGCGTGACAATAATCTTCCATCGTGACTGAAAAACCAGCTTGATTGACCAACCGATTAATCAAATCAGTATCAGGTTGCAGTGTGCCGAGAGGTGTGACGAAGGGTTTAAGTGTCAGCCCAAACTTTTCCGGCTCGCCATAATGTGACGTGCCTAACACAACTATCGTTTTGTTTGCCGCGTGTTGTCTGGCCTCACCGCTCAATCGGCCATATGCCGCGGCGTAGCATTGCCAGCCTCCCCAGGGGCTGACGTGAGGAGCGGCCAATCCGATGATTGGATTGGCTGCCGGTGTCGAATTGTTTTGCAGGTACTCATCGAGCTTTGAGCGTAGCTCATTTACATCATCCGGATAACCTGTTCCCGAATGCGCGGGCAGGCGGCTGGGTGCGACTTCGAACTCCGCGTGGCGTTCAACCCGCATTCGATCAAACTCTTCGCTCTCAAGGAAACCATTATGCTTGAGGGCATCGACTAGCGATTGAATGATCTCGCTCGGGATTATTTGTCCAGCTAATTTTGAAAGATATGCCTGGACATCGAGCACAGTGCTTTCGCCGTCAAAGAAAACCAGACCGGCGGCGAGCAGCGGCGGGATGATGAGCATCTCTTCCGTGTATCGGAAAGGGTCACGGAAGAGCACTCCGGGTTTATCTGGGAGTGGTGAAGGAATGATGTCCAAACCGAGTCGTAGGCGCGGCAGTTGTTTATCCATAATTAATTTAAGCATTCATGATGAGAGCGAGGAGACAGCACTTTTTCTAGTTTTCCCACATCTTCGCAACATTATTGCTTGACGAAATTCATTTTGACAACTGATTGTTCCTCTCCCGCTTGAACATGAAACCAAACCAGCATAATCTGCGTATCAAATTTCTGGTACTTTAACAATGATTAATGGAACTGAAAAACCTGTGGTAAATTATTTGACTCAGCTCGGGACTCTTCTCTGCGTTTTGTTGTTGCTCGCGCCAGGTATTTCAGCTCAGAAAGCTCAGCGCAAGCGTGTCGTTGTACCTCCGCCTGAGCCACAGATAACCCAGAAAGAGATAGACGAGCTATCCGAAGCTGCCAGCAAATCACGCGCGACTTTGATCGAGGCGTCACAAACCTACCGCGAAAGTTTGGAACGATTGCTGGCGCTGCAAAAACAGGAAGAAGAGCGTGTTGCTGCCATTGTCGAGAAGGATCGCGGCTTGCTCGAAATGGGATTGATTCCGAAGCGGCAGTTTGAAGAAAGCGAACAAAACCTGGCTGAGGCACAGTCTAAAAGTGCGGAAACGCAAAGGCAGATTGGATCAGTTGATCACCTGGTTGCCGAGGTCAGGGCCGCAGAGGAGCTGGCGAAGATGCCAACTCTCACGCAGGGTGCAACTCGCTCAACCGCAATGCTCATTCGTTACGTTGGCAAGAGCCGATGGGCAATGACAGATTTAGAAAAGATTGATGCCTTCTTCCGTTTGAAATTCGGCAGAGTGCTCCCCGTGAGCGCATTCGGCCAGACCGCGACACATTCGCATCTTGGCTTCGATCATCACGATGCGATTGATGTCGCCGTACATCCCGACACTGTAGAAGGCCAGGAACTGATCGACTACTTACGCTCGCAGGGGATATCTTTCATCGCCATTCGCGGATCGATTCCGGGATCGGCCACCGGAGCGCATATCCACATTGGCCCCCCATCAAGAAGAATCATTTCGCAGCAATGAGAATATAAGGGAATGTGAAACTCGCCAGAGATTCTCTATCTTTTGCGTGTTTCGCGTTCTCTCCTAGAGCCTGTTATTAACTTTGGGTTCGGCTCTTTGAAAACGACGCTTTTCCCTAGCCAAGCCGTGAACGGCTCGGCTAGGGAAAAGCGTCGTTTTCAAAGAGCCGAACCCAAAGTTAATAACAGGCTCTAATGTTTGAAGTGCCTGATCCCGGTAAAGACCAGAGCAAGGTTGTGTTCGTTTGCTGCTTCAACCACTTCCTTGTCACGCATTGATCCTCCCGGTTGAATGATGGCCGTGATACCGTGTTTAGCGGCTTCGTCCACACCGTCACGAAATGGGAAGAAGGCATCTGAAGCCAGGACACTGCCTTCAAGTGGCAGTTGAGCTTTCATTGCGCCAATCTTTACTGAATCCACGCGCGACATCTGACCGGCGCCGACACCCATTAACTGATTCTCCCCGGCATAGACAATCGCATTGGATTTAACGTGCTTGCAGATTGCCCAGGCGAAATGTAATGCACGCAACTCCGCCGACGTCGGGTTGCGTTCGCTGACGATCTTGAACTTTTCTTCGTCGATCAGTTCGGCATCGCGATCCTGGACGAGGATGCCGCCGCCGATTCTTCTAAGTTCAAGATGTGCTGTAGTCCCCTCGTGCTCTCTCATGCGGAGGACACGCAGGTTTTTCTTTGTGTTAAGAACCTGTTTGGCTTCGTCGGTGAAATCAGGCGCGATGATCACTTCGGCAAACATCTCTGCGATTTCTTTCGCTGTTTCGCCATCGACAATTTGTGAGAAAGCGATGATACCGCCGAAGGCTGATACAGGATCAGTCGCCCTGGCTCTCTTAAACGACTCGACGGCGGTTGCTGCCACACCAATGCCGCATGGATTGGTGTGTTTAATGATCGCGCAGGTGTGTGGAATATCGCGAGGTGTAATGGCCCCCCTGGCTCGCGATTCGCGGAGGTGCATCCGATGAATTTCCATCACTAATTCCCATGCGGCATCGCTGTCGATCAGGTTGTTGTAAGAGAGCTCCTTACCTTGTAGCTGTTCGGCAGTGGCAACACCGACTTCGCTGCTGCCTGATAACCTATAGAGCGCAGCGCGCTGGTGCGGATTTTCGCCGTAGCGTAAATCCGTCATCTTTTTCAAATCCAGCTCGATCTCTTCGAGCAATTCCGATTGATTGTTGGCTTGATCGTCGGGCGCGATCATGCGGTCTGCAGCCTGGCGCGACCCAAGGAAGCGGGCGATCTCCCTGTCGTAGTCGGCGGTATGTCGGAATGCCTTGAGTGCAAGTTGGTATCGAACAACCTGTGGTAACGAGCCGTGCTGAGCATCGAGCATCGCGCCGACCATTGCATAATCTGCCGGATCCACAACTACTGCGACATCGTTGAAATTCTTGGCCGCCGAGCGGATCATTGCGGGTCCGCCGATATCAATGTTCTCAATCGCCTCGCTCATTGTCACACCGGGCTTTTGGGTAGCCTGAGCAAACGGGTAGAGGTTGACGACGACCAGATCTATCGGCTCAATGTCGTGCTCACGCATTTTCGCGCGATGCTCTTCGTTGTCGCGAATGCCCAGGATGCCGCCGTGAACGATGGGATGTAAGGTTTTAACACGCCCGTCGAGCATTTCGGGGAATCCCGTGACGTCAGAGACATCGCGCACATTCAATCCGTTCTCACGCAGCAGTTTTGCTGTGCCGCCGGTTGAGATGATTTCGATTCCGTGCTGAGCGAGCTTTCGCGCGAATTCGACCAGACTGGTCTTGTCCGAGACGCTGATCAAGGAGCGCGATATTTTCTTCAATAATTGTTCTTGCAAGATTGGTCTCCCTTGGGATTGGAGAGCGGGGGAGCAGGGGAGCGGGAGAGCGGGAGAGTATTTTATTACCAACTTTCCATTTGATATTTACCATATTGTCATCTGATGTCGGGACACTTTTACAAAGTTAGACTCTATTACAAGAATGAAATTGGAATACAAAAAAGGCAAAAAGGGCAAAAAAGGCAAAAGGGCCAAGAATTTTTGCCTTTTTTGCCCTTTTTGCCTTTTTTGTGTGCCACCTTGCCTTACGATCTGAAACCTAACTTTGAAAATATGTCCCGACATCAGGTCTGTCATTTGTATAGCCGCGCGCAATGGAATGAAAATACTCTCCCGCTCCCCCGCTCCCCCGCTCTCCCGCTCTTTCAATTTTGTCCGTAGCGTTTCAGTTTACGGTAAAGTGTCGAAAGGTCAATGCCGAGCAACTCAGCCGCGCGCGCCTTGTCATCATCGACGCGCTCGAGGGTCTCAATGATGTACCGGCGCTCCAGTTCATCGAGTGTCAGCGTTTGGCCTGTCAGGTCGCGAATGCCGAGTGAGGTTTCACGTACTTTCTGAGGGAAGTCTGAAAGCTCAATTCGATCGTCACTCAGAGTCACGGCACGCTCGATTGCGTTTTGCAGCTCACGCACATTGCCGCGCCATTCATAGTTGATCAACGACTGCATTGCTTCCTCACTGACGGTTTTAGGAGAAATGTTTTGCGCTCGCGCAAATTTTTCGACGAAGTAACGAACGAGAGGAGGGATATCTTCGCGACGATCGCGTAATGGCGGGATCAGGAGGCTGAAAACACTTAAGCGGTAATAGAGGTCTTCCCGGAAACGATTGGCGGCGATCTCTTCTTCCAGATTGCGATTGGTGGCGGCAATCACACGCGCGTCGAAGGTCAATGACCTGGTCGAACCTAGAGGGATGAATTCACGTTCCTGTAAGGCGCGCAGTATTTTGACCTGCAGCGTTGGCGGCATCTCACTCACTTCGTCTAAAAACAACGTGCCACTATCGGCAGCTTTAAAAAGGCCGGCTTTGTTCGTATGCGCACCGGTGAAAGCGCCCCGGGCATAACCGAAGAGCTCCGACTCGAGAAGGTTTTCGGGGAGCGCAGCGCAGTTAATAGCGACAAATGGACCATCGGCGCGCAGCGAGTTGTAATGTATGGCCTTCGCTATTACCTCCTTCCCCGTGCCCGATTCCCCCTCAATCAGAATACTGGTGTTGGTGCTGGCTATCTTCTCGATCAACTTGAAGATGTTCATCAACGCGTCCGAGCGTCCAATGATGTTCTCGAAGTTATAGCGTTGTTTCAGCTCTCGGCGCAGATAGCGGTTTTCGCGGAACAACTCGCGTTGGCGCAGAGCGTTTCGGACCGTTTGCAGAATGTCTTCGTTGATGAAGGGCTTGGTGATGTAATCGTAGGCGCCTCTCCGCAGCGCGGCGATTGCCGTATCGACCGACGAATAAGCCGTGATCATAATGACCAGAGCCTCGCTGTCGAGTTGCTTGATGCGGTCGAGCAATTCAATGCCGTCCATGCTGCCCAGCGCAATATCGCTGACCGTGAGCGCGGGCGATTCAGCGGCGAAGAGCTCCAGAGCCTGCTCGCCGGTTGTCGCTTCGATCACACGAAAGCCGGCCTCGGACATGAGGACGGCAAGGATGCCACGCATCAAGTCTTCATCTTCGACGATTAAGATAGCCGATTGAGAGTTCATTGGGCCCAATTTCGCGGTAGCTCGTTATTTAATCGTGGAGAGTGATTAATTGAAGGTAAGAAGAGAAAACGGAACAAACGGAAATAACGGAACAAACGGAAAAACCCTAGAGAATTTCCGTTTGTTCCGTTATTTCCGTTTGTTCCGTTTTCTCTTATTCTCCTCATTTTTCAAAACTAACCAAACAAAAAGTTAAGCTCTCGGAAAAGCTATGGTGAAAACGGTACCGTGCTCGCTATCGCCCTGACGGTCTCCCGCACTGATCCGCCCGCCATGCGCTGTGACAATGCTATGACAGACGGCGAGTCCCAATCCCGTGCCTTGTCCGATCGTTTTGGTCGTGAAAAATGGATCGAAGACCCGCTGTAAATTTTCAGATGGTATCCCGACTCCATTGTCCGTGATTTCTGCCTTTACCTCGCCGTCATTTAAGCTGGTTGAAACGACGATCTCACCATCCTCTGCAGCATCGCCGATAGCATCACGCGCGTTTAGTAATAGATTGAGGATAACCTGCTGCATCCGATCTGAGTCTAGCGGCAGGAGAGGAAGTGATGGCTCCAGTTCGGTGCGAATTTTTAGGCGTTTGAATTGTTTATCATAGCTAGCCAATTCCAGGCTCTTGATGATGATCTGGTTCAGATCAGCCGGATTTGGTTCCTGCGCCTTGGGGCGCGCAAAATCCATCAGATCACGCAGGACGCTGCTGATACGCGTTATCTGCGTCAGTATCAGCCGTAAAGTCTCGCGGTCACGGTCTTCCTGTACGCGCGAGAGCAATGACTGGACAAGGGAAGAGATGGAAGCGAGCGGATTATTTACTTCATGCGCGACGCTCGTTGCCAGCGCGCCTGCCGCCGCCAGCTTCTCCGTGCGGATCATCATTTGATTGATCTCTTTCAGACGCGCGATGTCTTCTGACATCTTGCGGCTCATCGTGTTGAAGCTCGACGCCAATACGCCCAATTCATCATTAGATGACAATGGCGTTTCAGCCCCATAATTCCCGCGGGCAACATCGAGCGCCACCTCAGTCAAATCGCGCAGTGGTCGTGAGAGGATCCGGACGATGACCAGGATCAGGATTAATGACGGTATTGTACCGGCGATCGTGCTGAAGATAATAAATTTCTTCCACCCCGTTAGATCCGAATCGAGAGCCCAGATCGCTATTGGAACCTGAAATAAGAAAAATCCGAGCAGACCGGCCATCGCAACTGCTATCGCTACTTTATACGCAATAGGGAAGAGACGCATCTGGTCGAGCGCCGTCTGAAGTGAAAATAACTCGAAACTTGTAATGGCATAGGCATAGATCAATGCGCCCACAACGATGAAGACCGAACTGATCGGCATCAGAGTATAAGAGCCTATGGTCGGAAGAAGATTGTTGCTCGTTACCAGGAGTGTGAGTGTAAGCAGAACAGCGACGATCACCGAAGCGATCTGTTTACCCCATAATTCATCCCGATAGCGGCGATATTTGCCAATCAGCTGACTGATACCGGCGTAGAGGATAACGCAATTATAAATTCCAAAGACGTATGCGTAGGTGGTCAGCTGGATGCTGAAATGCCCTTGTTGATACCCGACGCGCATCCAGAGCTTCCCTTGAAGAAGCCAGGGTATGAGGATCAGCAGCGGCAGGGAGAAGAGGAGAATACGCTTCCATCCGGGCGGTGAGTTTTCTGGGAATACATCCGCGAAGAGCAGAAAGACAATTTGCAAAACAATACCCAACAAAAAACTCGTCATCGCCCACCACGTCGCGTCCTGATCAGGACCGTGAAAACCCCAGAAATAAAGGTCTTTGACGATCCATAAGATCATCATTCCGATAAAAGCCGCAAACATCCGGTTGACGGTTCGGTGTGGCGCTGCGACCAACACGTAGAAGCCGAGTGCGATCGTGACGAATAATGACGCCATCAGGACCAGAATCAGCATCGTTGTTCCACTCCATTCCTCGCCATTCCTATCACAATTGTAACTAGAAGCGAAGGGGAGAGAACGAGAATGGAGTCGATTGATTGTCCCCTAAAATCGTCGGTGAAAAGATTTGACAAGAGATTCTGCGCTGAATCGCCACCATGGTCGGGTAGAGTAGCTCATCACGCTTGAGCAAACCGAGATTTAAGAGCAGATCGGATCGGGCATGTTTCAATCTACCAGCTGTCAATGCCCAATCGTAATAACGAGCCTGATACAGACCCAATGATCCATCGCGCCGGGAGAAATAATTATTGAATGCGCCGGCAAAAAATGAAGCCGGCAGTTTTAGATAATTGATGTGATCTGGTAAGAGAGACTCTCCGGTGTCGCTGATCTCCCAGTTCGCATTGGCCCATTGACTCTGTGTTTGCAGGCGATAATCACAGTAGCGGCCTGCAAATCTGTCATAGGCAACCTCGAACTCCATCGCACTCAGATGCCAGGGCAATGGCCAAAAATTACGGATCGCTACTGCCGAAAGCGAACCCAGAGAGATTCCGAGTAAATACTGTGCGGGTCCTCGCTCAGCCAAGACGTGGAGACGATATATGGTTTGTTCAAATACACCTTGACCATCACGTTGTGAGCCCTGATCTAAAAATGAGGTGATTGAAAGCCAGGAGGGTTGGCCGCCGTTGTGAACTGACTCCTCGATCAGGATGGAATTTGGAATAACAGCTCTGGCCCTTTCGACTGGGATCGTATAGACGATCAGTGAGAAGTGATGCAATTCTGCACTGACGCTGACAGTTCCTTCTTTCACCGATGGCGCAAATTCGAACATGAAGCTCCTTCCCTAAGAAAATGTATCCACGAAGAAGGCGAAGAGAGAAAACGGAACAAACGGAATTAACGGAACAAACGGAAAAAGCCTAGAGAATTTCCGTTTGTTCCGTTATTTCCGTTTGTTCCGTTTTCTCTCTTCGTCTTCCACTTTGCAGAATCTGTGCCATACGAAAATTAGACGACCCTATTGCTAAATCTATATTTTTCAATGAGGCGAGAGAATGAATCGTTGCAGTTTGCAAAATCTCCGGAAATGCTTTGCAAATTGCAAAATATTGTTTTGGACACAAGTTGGATAATTGAGTATAGTAAATACACGGTTGGAAGAGAGCCAACTCGTTCGAAGATAGTTGCATCTATGCCGCACGCGAACAGATGCCAACCCCAGCATTGCTCGCACCCTGGAATGGAGATGAAGGATGCATGAGCGAACCCCCTGCCAAGGAAGTCCCAAAATATAGGAGATAAGATATGAAAGACGTCAGGATGAAGGTCGGTGTGCTTCTTTCGCTTGTGATGGTGCCATTCATTGGTTCATCAGTTTTTGCACAGTGGGGTGGATCTCAATTCCCCTCCAATGGTATTGCAAGGTTTCGCTGGGAAGGCGTCGTCGATGGCACAGCTGAGATCTATGTACGAGGTCGGCAGGTGCAGACGCAAATACGTTCCGGGTTACCGGTACAACGCCAGCGATATGATTTCACAGATCCGTTGCCCCGTACTTTCGTGCAACTTCAGCTAGTTGAGAATCAAGGACGGGGTCGCGTACGTTTGATACAGGCGCCTCGCCCGAATAACGATTACACGGCGATTGTGCGTATCGAGGACAATAATGCCGGACAAGATTTTTACAGTTTCGAGCTCCAGTGGGAAGACCTCAACCGTCGCGATGACTACAGTCGCCGGAGAAATCTCGAAAGCGTCTCCTGGCGTGGGCGCGTTGATGGGGAATCGGTTATTAAATTTCGCGGCGATCAGTCGTTTGATGAAAGACTGAGTGGCCGGGGAGTTTCCGGGGCAGGTTTCCAATTCAGTTCACCGCTCCCTTCACAACCAGTCAACGTTAGCCTGGTCAATACTGAAGGCCGCGGTGAGATACTGTTGATCGATCAACCGAACCGTGATAACGATTACACGGCGAGTGTTCGGATTCGCGATAATCGTGGTGGCTCAGGCAACTATGCATTTACACTGACCTGGGATAGATCGCGTTCACGTGATTATGACAGTAGTCCGGGAGGTCGTGGTCCACGTGATTATGACAATAGTTCGGGAGGTCGTGGTCGCGGCTTTCGCTGGGAGGGCCGTGTTGATGGGAGAGATTTGCTCTTCATCAGGGGCGATCGTCTTACGACTGAGCATCAGAGCGGGCAACCGATCACCGACGAAAATTACCGCTTCTTCCAGTCATTACCTTTTGAGAGGCGCTCTGTTACAGTGCGTAAGCTCAATGGACGCGGCACGGTGCGAGTAATTCAGCAACCCTCACGTGAGAACGGCTTTAGTGCTGCGATTTTGATCGAAGACCCGGCCGGCGGAGCGGATCGGTATGAGATTGAGGTCGAGTGGCAATAAGGATTGCGGATTGCGGATTGCGGATTTGGTATCGCATGCGGCCTTGTACAACCTCAAACCCGAAATCCGCAATCCGCAATCCGCAATCCCATTTATCCCGTAACTAACATCAACTGAAGCTGTGTTTGCAGCTTCTGCATCTCTTTTGCAATTTCTGCAAACCCCTCGACGCCCCGGATGGGTTGGAACAGCGGATCGGAGATCAAGAACGGATAGTTAGCATATCCTGTCCGGAGTGCGCCACGGAGCATCTCCAGACAATTCTCTGTGTCGCCTAGTTGAGCGTAAATCTGCGCGATTAGATAGTAATGATAACTGGCTAACTGAATTCCTGAGGCTATAACTTCATCGAGGATCTGTTTTCCTCGCTCTTGATCGCCTTTGAAGGCGCACAAGAGAGCATAAGTCATCAAGTGGAATAAACCGCTGCCTGTCTTATCAGCCAGAACTTCCAGGCGGGATACCGCATCTTCACGTTTGCCTTCGATAAAATCTATCACCGAGAGCCAGTAAGGCATTTCGTGACAGACATCAGGTCGCTTCTCGAACTCGCGGCGCGCTTCCGCCAGATTGCCCTTCTGATAGTGGATAAAGCCGATCATATAAGGATATGTGACCGGATTGATTTCTATGGCTTTGCGAAAGAGCGTCAGCGCTATGTCGGGCAGACCTGCGTAATCGTATGCGTGACCCATCGCCTGGTAGGCGTATTCGCTGTTCGGCGCCACCTGGAGCAGTTGTCTGCAAATCGCCAGAGCATTTTTCAGATCGCCTTTCTCTCCATAATAGACCGCGAGCCAGAAGAACGCAGCAGGCAATTGCGGGTTTAAGTCGAGCGCCTTGCGCGCTGCCGTTTCTGCCTTCGCCAACATCGTTTCATCGCGCAAGTAACTTCGAGCGTTGAGGTATCGGCCCGCAAGCGCTGCCCAGGCAGGAGCATATGACGGATCTAGGCCGACGGACGCTTCTAACATCTCGAGCGCCTGGCTGTGTTCTCCGGTTGTATTTCCGAAAGCCAGACCACGAAGGTAAAACTCATAAGCAAGCGGATTGGTCGCTTCGTCACGCTTGATTGCTTCCTGTTCTCCGGTGGTGATGTTGAGGCGCAGGCCGCGAAACAATTCTTCGCAGATCCGATCCTGCAGCAAGATGACATTGTCAAATTTAAGGTCTATTCGCTCCTGCCAGAGGATTTCATTCTGTGCTACATCAACCAGTTGAACATTGACGCGAAACATATCTGCGGCCCTGAGATAACTGCCGGAAAGGATCGTATCCACCAGCAATTCGCGCCCGACGCTGCGCGGGTCTATCGGTTGATTGCGGTATTTTTCGACGGCAGAAGAAGGGCGCACGATGAGTGATTTGATCGGCGCAAGGCTCGTGATCACACTGTCAGCCAGCGCAAAACCCAGGAACTCAATTTCAGGATCTCCGTTCAAATTCCGAAGCGGCATAATTGCGAGGCGTCGACGGAGGGTTTTCGTGGGCGATCCAACATCCTTTACTCCTGGCACTCCTGGTTGGCCCTGTTGGCCCTGTTGGCCCGCTCGGCCCGGCTGATTAGCCAGCATAGCCGTTGTGATATCATCAAACGCATCGAGCGTGGTTGTGCCTTCAAGAGGTGTGTCGTACGCATTGGGATTGTCAAACGCCAGTCTTAGCGCCTGGGCAAATTCCGTAGCAGAGACAAAACGCGAAGCACGGTTTTTGGCCAGTGCTTTCATCACGACCAGCTCAAGCGCCTGTGTTACCTCGCCGCGAAATTCGCTCACGAGGGGCGGTTGCGAATGGATCTGGTGGACCAGCATAGCCGGCGACGAAACTTTGCCGAACGGCGTGATGCCGGTCAGCATTTCATAAAGCACTATGCCAAGCGAATAGATATCAGAGCTCGCATCGAGCTCCCATCCCATGCTCTGTTCAGGCGACATATAAGCCGGGGACCCGATGATATTCGCGCCGGTAAGATTGACATCTGTTTCTTCGGTTTGCGCCTCACGAATTTTGGCTATCCCAAAGTCGAGGACTTTGGCTGTAATCTGCCCATCGTATTGTTCTTCGATAATGATGTTATCGGGTTTGAGGTCGCGATGAATGATCCCGGCGACGTGTGCGGCAGAGATGGCAGAGCTGACCTGTTCGATCAATCCGACTGCGTGATCAATTTCAAGAGGACCCTGGCGCAGCATCTGGCGGAGGCTTTGACCGCGCAAGAATTCCATAACGATGTATGGGCCATAATCGCTGATTCCGTAATCGTAGATCTGGATGATATTTGGGTGGTGAAGGGAAGCGACGGAGCGCGCCTCTCGGCGAAAACGCTCCTGCACCTTTTCATCGCGGCTGAGCATGGGAAGCAGAACCTTGATGGCGACTGCACGATCAAGACCAAGTTGTGTGGCTTCAAACACAGCGCCCATCCCGCCACGACTGATCAGTCTCTCAATGCGGTAACGATCGGCAAGCACAGTGCCGGCATTCAATCCGTACCACGTCTCACGCGGGTGCTCCTCGGGGTTTGTCAAAAAAGGTTCTGTCATGATTCCTATCCGGGGTTGATCTCGATCATTGGTACGGTGGTTGCACGCAAACGGTTCTATGGGAATATAATTTTTTTTAACGCATTTAGCCTGTCTTCTTCTTAAATCTTAAGGCGCTTACGGTGATCATGACAACGCTCATCATGGTTAAAATCAGTCCTTGCTTCCAGAGGTCACCCAGGTTCGCCCCGCGCAGAATAATCCCACGGAAAATTTCAATCAAATAGGTAGTCGGGATGATTCTGCTGATCCATTGAAAAACCTGAGGCATCGTATCAATCGGGAAGATATAACCGGAGAGGAAGATCGATGGCATCATCGTCCCGAACGCAGCCTGTGTTGCCTCTTGATAAGTGCTGGCGCGTGTCGAGATAAGCAAACCGAAGCCGAGCATTGTCAGAATGAATGGCGTGACGAGCAACATAAGCAAAAAGATATTGCCTTGAATCGGCACGCCGAATGCCCAGCGCATGAGAACCAGAAGGATACAGATTTCAGCGTAGGCTACCACTGCATAGGGAAC
>JAKEHZ010000300.1 GCA_022614735.1 Acidobacteriota bacterium
CCAAACTTGTGGCTGAAGCCTGCTGATAAGCCCGGTGAACCGGGCTTAGGGATTATGTGTCTCGCTACCCAGCCGTGAACGGCTGGGCTAGGGAAAGCGTCATTTTCAAAGAGCCGAACCCAAAGTTAATAACAGGCTCAAATTCCCGAATTTTCAAGATTCATATCTTAGCAAGAGGTGAAATAGCCATGACAAAAAACAGGCAGACAGTATTGATCCGGTCAGTATTGGTGGCAATCATTCTATTTTCCTCTTCGGTGTTGACCGCGCAGCATAGCGTGGCGCAAACTCGAACAGCGGAAATCAGAATCGGTATCATCGGTTGTGACACTTCGCATGTCACGGCCTTTACCAGGCTGCTCAACGACAAAAACGATCAGAACCACGTGCCGGGCGCCAGGGTCGTTGCCGCGTTCAAGGGCGGGAGCCCCGACGTTGAAGCGAGCCGCACCCGCGTGGACAAGTTCACGGCAGAGTTGCAGGATAAGTGGGGCGTCGAGATCGTCGGCTCAATCGAGGAGCTCTGCCGGAAAGTAGATGCCGTGTTGCTTGAAAGCGTGGACGGGCGGCCCCATTTGAATCAGGTGCGCCCGGTCCTGGCAGCTAAGAAGCGTGTGTTTATTGATAAGCCGTTCACCGCCAGCTATGCCGATGCGAGTGAGATCGCGAGGCTTGCGCGGGAGGCTGGTGTGCCTTTCTTCAGTTCGTCAAGTTTGCGCTTCTCCGCCGATCTACAGGCGATCAAAAACAGCGACAAACATGGCGGCATCACCGGAGCATTCACTTACGGTCCTTCACCGACCGAACCACATCATCCTGATCTTTTCTGGTACGGCATTCACGCGGTCGAGATGCTTTACACGCTGATGGGGACGGGTTGTGAATCGATCACTCGGACGCATACCAACGGCGCCGATGTCGTGGTAGGCAAATGGAAGGATGGTCGCATCGGCACGATGCGTGGAATCCGTGACGGGAAGCAGGATTACGGCGCGGTCGCATTTGGGCTGAAAGCTTCACTGACAACACCGTCGCCAATGAAGTCTGACTACCGTTTCCTGGTCGTCGAGATTGTGAAATTCTTTCAAACCGGAGTGCCTCCCATACAACCGGAGGAGACGCTCGAGATCATGGCTTTTATGGAAGCTGCCGATTTAAGCAAAGCGCGTGGTGGCGCGCCGGTCGCGCTTTCTGAAATCACACAGAAAAATTAGAGAGGAAAATCAAGATGAGCAAAATATCGCTTCGCTGTTTTTCGGCCAGTCTTGCGCTGATTGCTGCGTCGGCGTTTTCGGCGTGTTCCTCCAGCGCGACTTCCCCGTCAACCAATAGCGTAGCTTCAACTACAAATCAATCAAAAGATATGTCCGAAGTGAAAATCATGACTCTTGAACCGGGACACTTTCACGCCGCGCTGGTGCAGAAGGAAATGTATCCGGGTGTATCGCCGAAAGTCCACGTCTACGCGCCGTTGGGCTTCGATCTAACGGAGCATCTCAACCGCATCGCGCGCTTCAACCTGCGTGCTGATAAACCGACGAAATGGGAATTGGAGATTCATACCGGCACGGATTCGCCGGAACGAATGCTTCGTGAGAAAACCGGCAACGTCGTAGTCATTTCGGGTCGCAATCGCGGCAAGATCGATCGCGTCAACGCTTCGGTTGAAGGAGGCCTGAACGTGCTCGTAGACAAGCCGTGGATCATCAAACCGGAAGATTTCGCCAGGCTCGATGCTACGTTAAACACGGCGGAGGCCAGGAATCTCATAGCCTACGACATAATGACCGAGCGTTACGAGATCACGACGATCTTGCAAAAAGAGCTGATCCACGCGCCCGACGTGTTTGGTGAAATTACGAAAGGCTCAGAGCAGGACCCGGCAGTCTATTTCGAAAGCATTCATCACATTTTGAAGCTCGTGGCAGGGGCGCCGAACATTCGTCCGGCGTGGTTCTTCGATGTCACGCAACAGGGAGAAGGAGTAGCCGATATCGGCACGCATCTGGTCGATCTGACGCAGTGGATGCTCTTCCCCGAACAGCCTATTGAATACCGAAAAGAGATCAATGTGCTGGCGGCCAGCCGTTGGCCGACGGTGATGACGCCCGATCAATTCAAGCGAGTGACAAATGAATCTAAATTCCCAGACTACCTTACGGCTAACGTGAAGAATAACAAGCTCGATTATTTCTGCAACGGCTCTATGACCTACGCGTTGCGTGGTGTACATACCAAGCTCGATATTCTGTGGAATTATGAAGCGCCACCGGGAGGCGGCGATACACACGTGGCCGTCTTCAAGGGCTCGAAGTCACGTCTGGAAATAAGGCAAGGCAAAGAAGAAAACTGGAAGCCGGAGCTTTATGTGGTTGCGAGCAACACGGCGAGCAAAGGGGAGGTTCTGGCTGCATTGAAGAAAAAGATTGAAGCGCTGCAAGCGAAGTATCCTGGAGTCGGCGTGGAAGAAAAAGGCGATAGGATCAAGGTGTTAGTGCCCGACAAATACCGCGACGGACACGAAGCTCACTTCGCTGAAGTCACGCGAAGGTTCCTTGAATACCTGCGAAACCCCAAGTCGATGCCCGCGTGGGAGAAGGCGAATATGCTGGCGAAATACTATACAACGACGAAAGGTTTGGAGCTGAGTCATCGGAATACTTCGGCATCCAGGTAATCTAAATCTATACATGTAACATTGGTGCACAACTAATTCTTCGTACCTTTGGGACGAAGAATTAGTTGTGCACCAATGTTACATGTATAGATTTAGATTGGAAAAGTATGAAATACAAGAATAACGTTTTAGAACTAATTGGCGACACTCCGCTCGTGAAACTGAACAAAGTGACGCACGGGATGAAAACGCTGGTCCTTGCGAAGATGGAATCAATCAATCCCGGAGGCAGCGTGAAGGATCGCATCGGTCTGGCCATGATCGAACGCGCCGAAAGGAATGGTGAGCTAAACCCGGGCGGGACGGTCGTCGAAGCGACAAGCGGTAATACGGGAATCGGGCTTGCGCTCGCCTGTGCCATAAAAGGCTATCGCTGCGTTTTCGTGATGACGGATAAATGCAGTCAGGAAAAAGTCCGTTATCTGAAAGCACTCGGATCGGATGTGATTGTTGTACCTGCGGCGGCGAAGCCGGATTCACCTGAGCATTACCTCAACACTGCTCGTCGCATTGCGCGCGAAACGCCGAACGCAATCCTCGCCTTTCAATACGGCAACCCAGCCAATCCTGAGGCTCATTACAAGACAACGGGCCCGGAATTATGGGAAGCGACTGAGGGTTGCATCACTCATTTTGTTGCCGGGTTGGGCACAGGCGGTACAATCAGCGGCGTTGGCAGATATCTGAAGGAAAAGAATCCG
Organism: Acidobacteriota bacterium; assembly: GCA_022614735.1. Taxonomy (GTDB): domain Bacteria; phylum Acidobacteriota; class Blastocatellia; order RBC074; family RBC074; genus JAKEHZ01. The sequence goes on from JAKEHZ010000300.1 coordinate 3,379, forward strand.
AGCATCAAAATCATCGGCGCTGACCCATATGGGTCAGTTTTTAAAACATACAAAGAGACTGGCAAGCTCATGGAAGCCACGCCATACCTGGTTGAAGGCATTGGACAGGAGATTATTCCTGAGAATGTTCATCTCAAATACATTGACCAGATAATCAATGTGACAGATCGTGATTCCTTCAATATGGCGCGGCGGCTGGCGCGCGAAGAGGGTATATTCTGCGGTGGCAGCAGCGGCACGATTGCATGGGCAGCCCTCAAAGTAGCCGAAAATCTGACTGAGGATGATATCGTCGTCTTTATCATTTGCGACACCGGCGAGCGATATCTATCTAAGTTCCTTTCGGACGAATGGATGAAAGAGAAACGGTTGCTCGGATTCGAACGAATGACGCTCGGCCTGATCAATGAGATGAAGAGCCATCCGGCGCCGAGGCTGGTAACGGTCAGCCCTGACGATCAGGTAGCGGATGCTCTCCAATTGATGAACACGCATGGCCTCTCACAATTACCGGTGTTAGCTGATGGTAATTCAGTGGGTAGCATTCGCGAAGGCCGTGTCATGTCACAAATCCTGAACAACCGCGATCTGTTGCACGCGCATGTTAGTGAAGTTATGGATGCGCCTTTCCCGGTGGTTAACGAGAATGTCGAAGTCGAGCGCGCAACCAAGTACCTTAAACATTCGCCAGCGATATTGATTGAGGAGTATGGGAGGATAGTTGGAGTGGTCACTCGGTTCGATGTGTTGGACATTCAGATTTGATACTGAAGAGAGAATACGAAACCCTTGATTGCGGATTGCGGATTGCGGATTTTAGAGGAACTTTCATTATCAAATCCGCAATCCGCAATCCGCAATTTGCCTTATTTATAGCCTTTAGCACCAGTTCGAAAAAGCAGTGCGTGCCATAACAATTCTCTCCTCTCTTTGGAGGTAATAATCAATACAATGGCAGCAAGAATGTAAAGTCCGCTGAAGACATAGCGGATCGATTCCTGTGGGAAGAAGAATTGTCCTAAGAAGAGCACCAACAACATCAAGGCCTCCCAGAGTGAGAAGCGGAGGTCACAGATTATTATGGCAGCGAAAAACGATTGTGCTGAAGTGAGCAATAATTCTTCCCTCTGACGATGGTCCAAATCCAAAGGACCAAATGATCCGGCCGAGATCGCATAGACGAGAGGGATCGCGCCGACAAGCAAAGTCCACTGATTAACCTTCGATGAGATCAGCGCTCCAATTCCGGTCGAGCCTCTGCCTTTTAAGGCGAAGAGCAAAGCGATAATAACCTCAGGCGCTTCGGAAGCAACAGGCGCCACCCATTGGACAAGCAGGAATTCATCGATACCAAAGCGTTTGCCTGTAGTCACCAGACCTATTCCAAAAGGATGGGCCGCAAGCCAGATCGCATAAGCTGCGAAAGCAAACATCAGCAGCATCACCAATCGTCGTTGCCTGTCACCCAGTCTTTGATCGAGAAATCCTGCGATACCTCCCGGAGCATCTTCGTGCCGCTCGCCCTGCGCAGCGCGGTAGGCATAGAACAAAAACAATGCGAAGAAGATTACCATATCGATCAGTGAAAGGGTCCCTTTGATGGGAAGGACGAGCGAATAGACAGTCGCAAGAAGTAAGAGACTGATTTCCAGCCCTTGCGAACGATCGAGCGGGATGTGTTTTCGACGAAATCTTAAGTAAAAAACAATCGCTACCAGTGGCCAGCCGAAGCCGATCAAGACGCGGTTGGCGCCGGTCATATTGGCAACGGGCAATGCTTTGAATTGAGGATCCTTCCCTGCAAGCCAGGCGAAATTCAAGTCAACTGCGTATTCCGGCAGAACGCTGATGAGCGCAAGGGCTATCAGAGCAAGTGAACGCGGTATGTCGCGTTCGGAAAGTTCTGCCCCCCAGCTCAAAATGAACGCCGCGCCGATAATCGCTACTCCTGAGAGGAGTGAGACCAGCCGTGGGTTGGTCTCCAGAAGATGGTGGCCTTGTCCCGTAAGTTCCAATACCATCCAGGGCAGCGGTAGGAGGAAGGCGACGGACAGCCAGAATAACGTTTTCATGCTTAGACTCGATTTTTCCAGTGTGGTGGCCATACAAATATTATTTATTCTCCGATGATTTTGACAATAACTCGTTTTGACCGTTGACCATCGAACTCCGCATAAAAAATCTGTTGCCACGTGCCCAGGGTTAATCGACCATCCGTGATCGGCACAAGAACCTGGTGGTGGAGCAGAAGGTTTTTCAGATGGGCGTCGGCGTTGTCTTCTCCAGTCTGGTGATGACGATAATCAGGCCTCATCGGAGCGAGTTTATCGAGCCATTCATCAATGTCTGCTATCAACCCGTCTTCGTCATCGTTGATGTAGACCGAAGCAGTTATATGCATGGCAGAAACCAGCGCCAGCCCTTCTCTGACATTACTTTCTGCGAGAGCAGTGGATATTTCTTCGGTTATGTTTCTGTAATCGCGACGGTTTTCAGTATGGAATGTCAAATACTTCGTGTAGGCTTTCACTTTATTTCGTCCTTAGCAGAGAAAAAGTTAAGATTGTAAGGTCAAGCAGGATACAACACTTGATCGACGGCGTCTATGAAGGACAAAATGCTGCGGACGGTAGGTGAGAAATTTTCGATCATTGCCTGCATCTCTGGAAGACAACGATGAAACACGACAATCAATCAACAATCGTATGCCAGATCGAGCTGCAAAGTCTGAAAAATCTAAGAGAAGAAGAACTCGATCACACCACCAAAGGGTTGCCTTTCGGCGCCCGAATCACTCCGGCGCAGGTCAGAGATCGGGGTTGGAATGTTCTCAAAGGAGACCTCCCTTTCCCTCTGCTTGTGATGAAAGAGTCAGCGCTCGAGCACAATCTGCGGGAGATGGCCGTCTGGTGCGCTGATCATGGCTTGCTGCTCGCGCCACACGGGAAGACGACTATGTGCCCGCAGATTTATGAGCGGCAAATTGCACATGGAGCGTGGGCGATCACGGTTGCAACTGTCTCGCAGGCATTGGTCTGCGCCAGCTTTGGAATTAGCCGGATCGTCATCGCCAATCAGATCTCCGGCGCGTCGAATCTCCATTCACTCTCGGAATTGTTGAACAGTCAGAGAGAGGCCGAATTATACTGCCTGATCGACAGTGTTGATGGAGTCAGGCACCTTGCTGAGGGGTTGGAGCGGTACGGCGCTCGGCGTCCGATTAATGTCCTTTTGGAATGGGGACGCAAGGGATGGAGGACGGGAGTACGATCGGAAGAACAAGGGATTGAGGTCTGGGCGGAGGCTGCTCGTCATTCGCATCTTCTCAAGTTATGCGGTATTGAGGCATTCGAAGGGCTCGCCTCTTCCGAAGATAGCGACGATGAAGCAAGGCAAGTAGATGAGTTTTTCATCGGCCTGCGAAATTTGGGGCAGCGGTTGCGAGCAGATTGGCTGCCGAATGATCAGCCAATTCTGAGCATCGGCGGCAGCGCCTTTCTGGACCGAGTTATTCGGCTGGCGCCTCAGGTCAGTGATGAATTTCGTGTCGTTGTGCGAAGCGGCTGCTATGTAACCCACGATCATATTCAATACCAACATAAACAGGCTGCCAGTATGGCTCGCGGCCGTGATACACTGCGAATCCCTGAATTTATCCCTGCGCTGGAACTCTGGGCTTACGTGCAATCGATGCCTGAAGAGAAGCTCGCTTTTCTGACCTTCGGCAAGCGTGACTGCCCGCACGACCTCGGGCTGCCAAAACCTCTATTCGCCATTGCCGAGGGAGATGGGCTGAGCAGAGTGCGGGATCTGAGCAGGTCAGCGGTTGTGAATCTTAATGACCAGCATGCCTATCTGGCGCTGGGCGATGGTGAGAAGTTGGAGGTGGGCGATTTGCTTTGCTTTGGCATCTCGCATCCCTGCACTGCTTTCGACAAATGGCGTGTGATCCCTGTCGTCAATGATGATTACGAAGTGATTGATCTTTACCGCACGTTTTTCTGAGGAGTCGTTCATGTCGCTCAGGCGACGCCCTGAAACAATGAAAATCGCGGTGCGAGATGTACCGTAGGTTGTCCAACCTGCGGAGGTCTCATCATCAAGTCGCTTGGTGGTAACTGAATAGCCCATTAATCGAGTCATCCGCGGGTTGGACAACCTACGGTACATTTTCTGAGGAGTTGTTCATGTCGTTCATGACGACGCCCTGAAACAATGAAAACATTGGGAGCGCCCTGGGAGCGCACGCGTCCCCGCGTGCTGGC
>JAKEHZ010000301.1 GCA_022614735.1 Acidobacteriota bacterium
ATGGCGACGAAGATCATAGCCGCGACGTATATTGAATTCCGCAAAGAAATTCGGCGTCCAAGTGGATTCCCCATCAGCATCGTCCACTTCATAAGAGTCATTAAAGAAAGCCCGCAGTGATCTGATATCGAGGCCGGAGAAAGCCTGATCAAATCTTCTCAGGTAGTTTTTGAGCGCTTGATCGGAGAAATGGTCGATCACATTCCCCTCACCTCCCGGACCTGCGCGCTCCACCATCTTCCCGTGCCAACCTTGAAATACTGCATAGAGTGTCCAGTTGCCCGCCGGAGCCACCCAACCCAGCTTTCCACTTCCATCAACTTTATCTGTCAGATCGAACATCTCCCCCTGATTCGAATAAGCCATAAGCAAATGGAGAGGTAACGGCTTTTCAAACCGGACCTGGTCGAGCGCCAGAGCTTGCAGGTTCTCGTTGGCGCTGATAGGTTCTTTAAGCTCAGAGATGTTGACCCGACGACCTATTGCACGCACCAGTGGCTTCTGCATATAGACAACAGGTTCGTTGAGGCTCTCACCGCCTTTCAAGGCATAAGTCTTATGGACAACATTTTTACATGCATCATCAGCTCCGACCCACGGCCCGCCGAAAGGCCATCCGGTCCCTGTGGCGATGTCAACGCCCATACCTAGTTTGTTCGCCTCTTTCAAAGTATGATCCAGCATCTCCATCCATGGCGGAGACAGGTAATTGATAAATCTATCTTCATAACCCTTTACTCCGTAGATGGGTGTGATCTCCAATCCCCCAAGCCCGGCCTTTTGATATTTCTCCATCTCCATCGCCAGGTCTTTCCTGTTTACGATGTTCCCCAACCACCACCAACGTGTCCAGGGTTTGGTTTGATTTGTTATCTTCGGCCATTCAAGTTCTGTTGAGGTACTTTGGAGATTTGCTGAGGTACTAACGCTGGTGACGAACAGCTGAATTAGTAAAAACGATAGTATGAGATATCGGGCCTTGTAATAATTGCTCTTCTTCGTCATTACAAATCACCTCCATCTTTTAAGGGGCGGTTTCGCCATCCCCTCGCCCAAATAAAAACCCGTGTGCGGAGGCTGATTATAGGCGACATTTTGCCAGGCTATGCTCAGCCTATATTGAGGATCATGCATCAAGGTATAAAAACGATGTTTTGTGGGTATTGTCGTTGTATAGATACGCAGTTCTTTGTTATCAGTTGTTCGCCAGATTACCTCCTCTCTCCAGTCACCCAGGATATCGGCGCTCAGAGCGGGTGTTGCTTTTGTACCATTGTTTGCGGTGCAATTCTCAGCCGTAAGTAAGACTGTTTCCGAGTTATCTAACCAATTCCACTTAGAGATTGTATTACGATCGAGAAGCTCACGAAGTAGATCGCCATCCCACCATACCCCGAAATTGCACGAGCGTGGCGTGGTTTCAGAGATCTTTTCACCCTTAGCATTGAACAGGCCGGTAATGGCGGCGCCTCTGACCCAACACTCAAAGCCTATATGACGCGGATCAATATCCAGCGCCAATCCCCTGCCCGGGCCCTCACCATCAGCGCCTGCTCTTACCGATGGTTTTTTCCAAATAACTTTCCCCGTTCTGGCATCCCGAAAATTTGCTCCGGCATCATCAAATCGTTCCTGAATATTAAACACTTCGAGTCCGGGCTCCTCAGGATCTAAATCGGAGACATGCAGCGCATCTCCGTGTCCCAGTCCCGTCGAATAGAGCCCTTTCCCGTTATCATCAATAACAGCGGCGCCGTAAACGATCTCGTCTTTTCCATCTCCATCAACATCTGCGACGCTGAGGTTGTGGTTCCCCTGACCTCTGTATTGGCTATTTCCGGGGGTTCCATCATCACTATCGAAGGTCCAGAGATGTGTCAGTTTGCCTTCCCTCCAATTCCATGCAGCAAGCACTGACCTCGTGTAGTAGCCGCGACACATAATAAGGCTCGGTCTTTTCCCGTCGAGGTATGCAATACACGCGAGGAAACGGTCAACGCGGTTGCCCCAGCCATCGCCCCATGTATTACTCAATTCCTCGGGAGTTGGATTGAGCTTCACCGGGTGTCGAGGAGGAAGATAATTGGTCGTGGCGAGCGCGGCGCCGGTCTGCCCGTCGAAGATAGTGAGAAACTCCGGTCCCCCCAGGATGTATCCTGTCGTATTCTGCCGTCTTTCTGCTCCTGAGCGGTCACGGGTGGTGATGAAGGAGCCTTCCGGATTGCGGTAATCCGCATTGGCGTCACCGATTACTTTCCCTTTTCCATCGACAGTACCATCTGCCGTTTTACACACGACCTCTGCTTTGCCATCCCCATCCAGATCGTAAATCATGAATTGAGTGTAGTGAGCGCCCTCACGGATATTCTTTCCGAGATTGATCCTCCAGATAAGGGTGCCATCCAGTTTGTAGGCTTCAAGGACCGGTGGGTCTGTTAATCCGGCCTGGGAATTATCGCGTCCTCTCCCCGTCTGGTGTAAAACGATCTCATATTCGCCGTCACCATTAAGATCACCGACGGAGGCATCGTTCGGGGTATAGCCCTGGGGAGTTTGAAGAGGGATCGAGAGGTACTGTCTCGGCGGGGCATTCGCCGGGAGCTTAAATTGAGCGCTCGCCAGCTGCTCCCGGCGATTGAGCACTGGCCGGATGAAATAGGAGTTCGACCTCGTCAGGTCGGCCTTCGCATCGAGGAAGCTCGTCGTTGTCGTGATAGGTTGGTCGTTGAGTTTGACGGGCCTGCTACCGTCGGTGGCGCGATAGAGGTTAAAGGCGATGGCATCGGGGTCAGTGCCGAGAAGGCGCCAGCTGACAAATACCTTGCCGTCACCTTGATTGATGGCGACCAGACCACGACCGAGCTTTTCCATCTGCCGCTCTTCGACTGCTCCGATCACAAACAATCCAAACGAAGTCGCAATACCGAGGACGATCACTGATACAATCCAAATTCTCGATCCGATCATAAGGACTGAGCTCCTGGTCTTGAAATAAACTATGTCATTCCCCCTAACTACTCAGCCACTTCGCCGCATAGCGGCGAAGTGGCTGAGTAGTTAGGGGGAATGACATATGGTGCCATTACAACCTCGGCGCTGCAGGCTTATGCGGCGCATCCCAGCCGTTCGCGCCTTTGACTTTCAACTTACGTTTGTAGACTTTGTCGCCGCATGTCGCGAAGAGCGTGTCGAAATTTTCGCCGCCGAAACTCAGGTTCGAGATTTTGCCGTTCGGCGTCGGGATGATCGCATTGACACGACCGGCCTGATCACAGATCTGGATGCCCATCCTGGTTGCAACGTAGAGCCGTCCCTCACGGTCGACACGCATTCCATCGGCCCCGCAGTCATCGGCGGTGTCGGGTACATTCAGCCAGTAATAACGCTGCTTGTGCTGCAGAGAACCGTCCGGCTGAATCTGATAGCTGTAAACCCAGTGCGAGCGCATATCGTCGACATAGAGCAACGTCTGATCGGGGGAGAGCGTGAGCCCATTGGAGAAGATCAGCCCCGTGTCCACGACCATCTTCTCGCCATTCGGTTTGATGAGCCAGACCTTGCTCGGATCGGCGCCATTGCCCGGGCTTGTGACATAGATATTGCCGTTGTTGGCAACCGCGATGTCATTACCGCGAACCCCTTCGGTGATCACCGCCGCCTTGCCCTGGGCATCATAAGCGATGATCTTTCCTTCGGCGCTGGCGACTGAATAGAGCCTTCCATCAGCGCCGAAGATCTGTCCATCACCTCTTTTTGTATCTGAAACGAACAAGCTCAGCTTTCCATCGAGCCCGATCTTATAGGTTTTGCTGTTAGGCACATCGTTGAAGAAGACCTCGCCTTTAGCGTTGACTGCCGGGCCTTCGGTAAACCTGTAACCCTCGCTCACCAGTTGCCAGTCTTCGCCGGGAATAAGGAGCGCTGCCAGCGTATTGTTTTTCGATTGCCCTCTCTTCACCGGCTGCGGCCAATCTTTCCACAGCCAGCGCATCGCGTCAGGGAAAATTGCCGTGCCGTGTCTGCCGTTGTGCGCGCCTTCGCCCCAAACGTGCTGTACTTCGTAGCCGGCGAAAGTGAGCGCGCGTTCCATCGTCTGGTTCGCCATCCACCAGTCACCTGCGTAGATGTTGTTGTCTTTCGACCCGTCCTGCAAAAAAATGCGAATCGGCTTCGGCTCGAACTTACGAATGAGCGTGTGATAGCGATCGCCGCCACGCAGTCCGACGTAAGTGCCAATGGCGCTGAAGACGCGGCTGAACGCATCAGGCCTTTCCCATGCCGCGGTGAAAGCGCAGATTGCGCCGCTGCTAGAACCACCGATTGCCCGGTCGTTGCCGTTCTTCGAAAGCCGAACGGGCCGGCCATCTGAGGTCTTCTTGGTCTCGACATCGGGCAGCAGTTCATCAAGGATGAATCTGACATAGTTGTCGCCGAGGCCGTCGTATTCGTAACTGCGGTTGAAGCGGTCGAGCGCGGCATCAGCGTTGGCGGCCTTGACTTTTCCGTGCATGACGAAAACGCCGATCGTCACAGGCATCTCTTTTTTGTGAATCAAATTGTCGAAGACCACCGGCGCCTGCCACTGGATGCCGTCCTGATTGACATAAACACATGCAGGCTTATCAGGCGTATACTGTGCGGGCACGTAGACCCAATACTCGCGCCACGTGCCGGGAAAAATCTTCGAGTTCTCAAAAGTGAATTTGAGCACCTCGCCTTTTGGAACACCGGGCTGCGGAGTCGAGTCAGGATGGACGGGATATTCTTCCGTTACCTGAGCGAAAGCAGTCGGGGCCAGGAACAGCGACAGAGAAAGTGAGAGCAATACCTGGGTAAGTTTCACAGCGTTTTATTCTGTCCTTTCTTGAAAACTGTCAAACCACGGTAATATCCAACATGAAGATTGCCTGACAATAAATCGAAGTCATCTCATTGTCACGATAAATGCTGAAACTAGCTAACAATTTCAACACAAAGGGTCAAAGGGTCAAAGGGTCAAAGAAGAAAAACATCAAGCATTTATCTCCCTTTGACCCTTTGTGTTGAAATTGTTAGCTGGAAAATGAAACTCGGCGAATTTATTGAAGGGAGCGTGTTCTATGTCGTTTACGTTACGCGCGTCGTTCTGTTTTCTGGCTTTGAGCCTCACCTTCATCGGCCCTCCCTTAGCGCAGTCTCAGTCGACATCTTCTGCTCCGGCGGCACAACATTCAGCCGATGAAGCTGCGCTTCGAGCGCTGGCTGAAGCCTTCTTCCGCGCCTGGGCTGCAAAGGACCTCGACGGTTTTCTGCGAATCTGGAGTGCCAAGTCACCCACTCTCGAATCGCACAAACAGGCGATGCAGAAGCTCTTCGTAAACAACGAGAAGATCGAAGTGAAAAACTTGATGGTCTACAAAGTGACGGTAGACGGCGAGAAGGCGAGACTGCGCGTGGATGTCGAGATCAATGCGGTGGAGGCGAAAACCGGCAACCCTGCCTCCGGATTCGGATCGCGTAAGCTAGTGATAGATTGCGTCAAGGAAAATGGGAGCTGGCGTGTATGGCACGAAGAATCTGCATTCGTGATCCTTGCCAGGGCGCTCGAAGCAACTGCAATCGAAAAGGAGCGAGATACACTTCTTGAAAACGAGAAAGACCTGTGGTCGGCACCATTAACTACTGCCCTGAACAACGAGGGCATCCGCTACGGCTCACAAGGTCTTTACCCAAGAGCGATGAATGCGTTTCGCATCGCGCAGAGCATCGCGGAAAAAATTAACGATTCACCGGGGTTAGTCCAAGCGCTGAATAACATCGGGCTCGTCCACATCTACCAGAGCAACTACAATCTAGCCCTCGAACCACTTCAAAAAAGTCTGCGACTCGCCGAAGCGATAGGGAATCAGAGATCGATATCGATCGCATGGAATAATCTGGGGATGCTCTATAAAGGGCAAGGCAATTTCAGCCTGGCGATGGAATCCTACAGGAAAGTCCTGGAAATAGCTCAAACTCGAGGGGACAAAACCGCTATCGCTTTTGCGTCAGGTAACATTGGTAACATCCACATCGACCAAGGTAACTACAGTTTGGCAGCAGAATATTATCAAAAGAGCCAGGCCCACTATCGAGAATCAGGCGAGAAAGCAGGTGAAGGGCGTATTCTCCATAGTCTTGGGAGCATTCAGGTCTATCAAGGCAATAATGACCTGGCTCTAAAGTTTTTCAAGGAGAGTCTGGCCCTCAAGGAGGAGGCGGGTAACCGCGTGGAGCAAGCACGGACGCTGTCTTCTCTTGGTGGTCTTAGTCTCGTGCAGGGCAATTATGATTTAGCAGAGGAGTATTACAGAAAGAGCCTTGCAATACATGAGGCGTCGGACGTCAGGGTGGAAATCGCCAACACATTTCATCACCTCGGCGATCTGTATTTCGTAAAGGGCGATCACAATTTAGCGTTGGAGTACTTCCAGAAGAGCCTGGGGATATATGAGGCGATTGGAGAAAAGGAAGGAGAGGGCCATTCACTCATCGGCCTGGCAAACGTTTATCTGCAACAGGGCAAGCCAGCGCAAGCTTTGGAAGCCAGTGAGCGCGCGACGGAAATCGCCAAACATATTGTCAGCCTTGAGATGCTCTGGACCGCGCTTACCCATACAGGTAAGGCCCACCGCCGGCTCACTCACCCCGCTCAGGCCCGCCAAGCCTTTGAAGAGGCCATCATCACAATCGAAGCCCTGCGGACCCAGGTGGCGGGAGGTGAACGAGAGATGCAAGGATCTTTTGAAAATAAGGTCTCGGCTTACCACGAATTGGTCAGGTTACTAATCGATCAGAATCAGTTCGGCGAGGCTCTCGCTTACGCTGAACGCGCCAAAGGGCGCGCGCTGCTGGATGTTTTGCAACACGGCAGAGCTGGCATTGAGAAAGCTATGACCATTAAGGAGCGGGAAGAGGAACGCCGGCTGAAGTCCGAACTGACTCAGATCAACACGCAACTGACTCGCGCCACACAGTCGAACAAGCCGGATGCCGAGCGTATCAGCGAGATCAAAGCACAACTGGAAAAAGCCCGCCGCAATTACGAAGCCTTTCAGACTTCGCTCTACGCCGCGCACCCCGAACTGAAAGTACAGCGCGGCGAAGCCTCAATCATCAAAGCGGAAGAGCTCACGGCCTTGGTGCCGGATACCAAAAGCGCGCTGCTCGAATACGTCGTGGCCGATGATCGGACGTATCTCTTTGCCATCGCAAAGGCGGTTGGCCGGGCAAAAGCCGAGGTCCAGGTCTACACAATACCCATCAAACGAGCTGAACTGGCAAAGCATACCGAAAGCTTTCGCGGGCAGCTTGCCGGACGCGATCTCGGTTTCCACGCTTCAGCTCACAAACTTTATGATCTTCTGCTGAAGCCTGCTCAAGCGTTGCTGCGCAGCAAATCCAGCCTGATCTTCGTGCCTGACGACATGCTCTGGGAATTGCCCTTCCAGGCGCTGCTGGCCGGGGACGGCCGCTTCGTGATAGAAAATAGCGCTGTCGCTTTTGCCCCCTCGCTGACGGTCTTGCGCGAAATAAAGGCGCAGCGCAACAAACGTCAGTTTGA
>JAKEHZ010000302.1 GCA_022614735.1 Acidobacteriota bacterium
AATCCCCAATCCGCAATCCGCAATCAATTACATCAACCCTGGAATGTTCAGTCCGCCAAGCGCACTGCCGAGTTTGTTCTGCATCACTTCATCGACTTTGCGACCGCATTCGTTGACGGCAGCGACAATCAGGTCCTGCAGCATTTCAACATCGCTCGCGGCTTCGGGATCAATTTTTATCGAAAGCAGTTCTTTGGTGCCGTTCATCTCGACTTTAACGATGCCCCCACCCGCAGTTGCGTCAACGCGCATCGCCTCCATCTCCTTAGCCATCTCCTCTTGCATTTTTTGCGCCTGCTTCATCATCTGTTGGATGTTCATACCACCGGGAAGTTTCATTGTAAGTCTCCTCCAAATTTATCAACAAGACTGGAAATTCTTGGTAACTACTCAGCCTTCTCTGCTTCCCCTCTCTGCTTCCCCTCTCTGCTTCTATGATGCTGAGTGGTTATTTATTTTGAATCAAGCAGTATTATCATAAATTATCATATCACACTTCCGTAATTCGCAGCTGATGGCTGACAACACGGTAAACTGCAGGCTGTAAACTTCAATCCTTCTCCTTGACCCAAACGATCTCTCCGCGCGTTTGCTCTAGAATAAGTCGGACGGCCGGGTTTTGCATTGCGCGCTCAATCAGTTGCTGGCGCTTTGTCTCCGCTTCGTCGACTCGCTCCTCGGCCTGGCCGCTGATTTTGACCTCAACACGTATTGGCCGCTCGAATAACCTCATTCCGATATCGCGAAAGAGTGTGCCGCTGTCACGCACTCGACGAGCAAACATATCTTCACTCCCGAAGGTGACAGTTAACAGGCCGTCCTGGTATTTAACCATTTGCGCGTCTTCCAATGCAGTGAGAATCAACCCGCGATTGAGTTTTTGCAGCTCTTGTAAGATGGCCTGGACCTCATTTCCCGTGGTGAGAGGAGCGGCTGGCGGTTGAGTTTGAACTCCCACAGCAGTTGTCCCTGGAGAAAAGGCTGAGTCGGGAAATGAGAGGTCAAGTGGTTCGGTTTGATCGATCTCTCGCGAATGCTCAGGGTAATCGCCGGTAGCAGGGTTGTTATGAGACCTGCCCCCGGAGGATTTGGAGAAGTCAGTCCCTCCTCCGGTCGCCCCCCCTGTTTCACCGGTCAATTGTGATTCAAGCGCTTCCAATCGTTTGATCAACTCATCCAGCGTGCGCAAGCGCGCTGCATGTGTGAGTTTGATCAGCCCGATCTCCAATTGGAAACGCGGGTGAGGAGAGTCTTTTATTTCCTTTTCAGTCTCTGCCAGCAGGTGGAAGCATCGTACCAGGTCTTCCTCAGAGAAGTGCTGGGATAGCTCCTTGAGCCGATCGATTTCTATATCTGCGACTCCTAAAATGTCGTTGTTGACAATACCGGATTTAACGACCAGGAGATGACGTAGGTAAGCCATTAACTCCCGTGTGAAATTACGCAGGTCATAGCCTCGAGAAAAAATCTCTTCGACCAGATTAAGCGTCATTGAGGTATCCTGCCTGGCAATCGCTTCGGCCACGCGCCCAAGTGTTACAGCGCTGACCAGCCCGAGCGACACGCTGACATCTTCCTCGGCTATTTCAGCGCCACTGAAAGCGATAACTTGATCGAGAGCCGATTGGGCGTCCCGGAGGCTGCCGGCGCCGGATCGAGCTATTTCACGTAATGCCGCGTCGCTGATCTTTATACCTTCGATACTTGCGATTTCGCGCAGGCGCTGAAATATTTTTTCAGTTGCGATTTGTCTGAATTCAAAATGTTGGCAGCGCGAAAGTATGGTATCAGGCACTTTATGCAGCTCTGTCGTTGCCATGATGAATACGACATGAGGGGGAGGCTCCTCTAGCGTTTTGAGCAGGGCATTGAAGGCGCTCGTCGAGAGCATATGCACTTCATCGATAACGAATATCTTGTACCTGTCGCGGGCCGGCGCTATCGCAAGATTATTGATAATCACATCGCGTACGTTATCCACACCCGTGTTAGATGCAGCGTCGATTTCCAGCACGTCGAGCGAATTGCCTGCGGCGATTTCAAGGCAGGAAGCGCACTGTAAACAGGGTTGGCTTGTCATGCCTTTCTGACAATTGAGGCCTTTCGCCAGGATGCGCGCTGTAGTTGTTTTACCGGTCCCACGCACTCCGGAGAAGAGGTAAGCGTGATGCATTCGCCGGCTATCCAGTGCGTGGCTGAGCGTGCGAGTGACATGTTCCTGACCCGTCAGGTCTGAGAATGTTTGAGGGCGATACTTGCGAGCAATGACCTGGTAACTCACGATATTACTCCCAACCTATTAAATATGAAGATTATAACAACCAAGCATAGCTCACTTGATCCTCGCTCACAAGCAAGATAACAAGGCTATACCATTATTTATTTCAAGGTAGTATTTTAACTTGGCTTTTTACCCTTCGGTTAGTTTACAATGTTACAAGTTTAATTTTACCGCTGCTGTTACTGAGATAATATTCAGTCGGCAGTAATATTATCCAAAAAACCAAGGAGAGGAAGATATGCCCAGACCAAAAGGAAGTAGTAGCAGGGCCGAACTCGTAAGACTTGCAATCGCCGGACTCGATGCGCAGATTCAGGAGTTGACGGAGAAACGCAAACAACTCGTCAAGCTGGCTCCCGGAGTCCTCGGCGTGGGACCGGCGAGTGGCGGCCCCGTAGCTAGACGATCAGTGGTAGTAGCTGCGAGCAAAGCAGCGCCGGCAAAAAAGAAGCGGGTGGTTTCAGCTGCGACGCGCAGGAAACTGAAAGAAGCGGCAAAAGCACGGTGGGCCAGAATTCGGGCTACAAAGGGATAATAAATGGGACAGGCTCCGGTGACTACCGCGGCACATCAGAACAACACTACCGTTGCTACCTTCCGGTCCTGGCGGGATTCATGAGTTCGAGATTGCACGGAGGCCGGAGCCCGATAGGATAATTTGAGATTTGAGATTTGAGAAAGATTTCAAATCTCAAATCTCAAATTATAGGTGGCGGAGAGGGCGGGATTCGAACCCGCACAGGCCTTACGACCCGCCGCGCTTCCAACGCGGTGCAATACCATTATGCGACCTCTCCATATCTCATATTTCAAATCTCAAATCATCAGTGGCGGAGAGGGTGGGATTCGAACCCACGGTACCCTTCCGAGTACAACGGTTTTCGAGACCGCCCGATTCAGCCACTCTCGCACCTCTCCGCATAAACTTGCTTCAAGCTATAACATATAGTTAGGAAACAACTTCAGTCTGTACTTTGCGACGTTCTCTGAAAAACGACTGCATCAACTCGCGGCAATCTTCAGCTAACACTCCTGAAGTAACTTCCACTTGATGGTTCAAAGAGCTGTTTGTGCAGACCTGAAAGAGGGAATCAACAGCGCCGGCTCGCTCGTCACGACCGCCATAAACCAGCCGCTCGATCCGCGAATTGATGATCGCTCCGGCGCACATCACGCACGGTTCAATGGTCACGTACAGAGTCGCATCGGTAATACGATAGTTGCCGATGTGTTGTGCAGCTTCGCGCAGCGCGAGTATCTCGGCGTGCGCTGTCGGATCATTGAGGGCGATGGGTCGATTATGACCTCTTCCAACTACCTCATTGTCAATTACTACGACTGCGCCGATGGGGACTTCGCCTTCATTGCAAGCCTGCCGGGCCTCGGCAAGCGCGAAGCCCATGAAAAATTCGTCATTTACTGTCTCATGGGTTACTTTCGCCATTTCGGTGCGCCGTTGGGCAAAGGCGAATGGTACTAACGCCGATAGTTCCTGTCAAGCACGTGTACAAAACCGCCTTTGAAGGCTTAAAATCGCCTTGTCATGAACGCATACAAGCATCTACGTGATCAGGTAGACCAGCTTACAGCGAAGCTTTCCGCGCGTTACTCACAACATCTCGTTTGCCGCGCCGGGTGTAGTAGTTGTTGTCACCATCATCTCTCAGTTTTTGTTGTTGAGGCCGCTGCAGTCCGAGGGGCGATAGAGCGACTTCCTGATGAGATACACGCGCAGGTCAGGCAGCAAGCTCTTGAAGTGAGTGAAAGGGAGGCGAGCGGCGAAGCGGTTGCCTGCCCCCTACTTATTGATCATCGTTGCTCTATTTATGAATCCCGCCCGCTGATCTGTCGCACGCAGGGATTGCCATTATTGATCGAAGCAGATGACGGAATACCGGAGGTTGATTTCTGCTCGCTCAATTTCACCGCGACCGGCGCGGTCGATGATCTTGATGATGACCACCTTATGCCTCTCGATGCGCACAATCTGAAGCTGGCGCTCGTCAATCTGCATTATTGTCGAGAGAATGGAATTGACGAAGCAGCGAGTGGTAGACGAAAAAAAATGAGTGATGTTATCCTGGAATCTCAAATCTCATGATTCCACCGGATTTCGTATGAAACAAACGAAAAGAGAAGACGGAACAAACGGAAATAACGGAACAAACGGAAAAATCCTAGAGAAATTCCGTTTGTTCCGTTATCTCTTTTCTTTCTTCATCATATCGAGTCAGATTGCTGCTCAAACACCTTCTGCCGTGACCGCTGCGCGTATCTATCGCCAAAGTCACGAACACGAAATCATTGCTGAATTCGCCAGTTTGTTGTCGATCCCTAACGTCGCCTCCGACACTACGAACATTCGTCGTAACGCCGATTTGATTTTCCGGATGCTTGAGAAGCGCGGCGTGAAAACCCGGCTGCTCGAAATACCTGATGCGCCGCCAGTCGTTTACGGTGAGATCAACACGCCTGGAGCGCAGCGCACGATCATCTTCTATGTGCACTATGACGGACAACCGATCGAACCTCAAAAATGGGTCGGCGGCGAGCCTTTCAAACCGATCTTACGCTCAGCATCGCTCGAGGCTGGAGGTAAAGACATTCCATACCCGGCGAAAGGACAAAATTTCGATCCCGAATGGCGGCTCTATGCCCGCTCTGCTTCCGATGATAAAGCTCCGATCATTGCCATCCTTGCTGCGCTCGACGCGTTGGGCGCGAGTAAAATCGCCCTGACCTCGAACATCAAGTTTTTCTTCGAAGGCGAGGAGGAAGCCGGTTCACCGAATCTCGAAAAGATAGTTGAAAAATACCGTGATCTGTTGGGCGCAGATGCATGGCTGATTTGCGATGGGCCGGTCGATCAAACGCGCCGTCAGCAGATTTACTTTGGCGCGCGCGGCGTGACTCATCTTGAATTAACCGTTTACGGACCGAGGCGTGAGCTTCACAGCGGCCATTACGGTAACTGGGCGCCGAATCCCGCGATGATGCTCGCGCGCCTGCTGGCTTCGATGAAAGACGAAGACGGGCGCGTGCTGGTAAAAGGTTTTTACGAGGGGATTGAACCATTGAGTGAGACTGAGAAACGCGCTTTCGCTGAGGCGCCAGACAATGACGCGATGCTCAAACGCGAGCTTGGCCTCGGCAGGAGTGAGGGGGGAGGGAAGCGACTCATTGAATTGATCAATCTCCCTTCGCTCAATATCCGCGGCTTCTCCAGCGCATCGGTCGGCGCGACCGCGCGTAACGTTATTCCGTCAACTGCAACGGCTTCGATTGATATCCGTTTGGTTAAAGGTCTTGATCATCGACGGTCCATTGATCGAGTCATTGAGCATATCCGCGCGGAGGGTTATCACGTCGTCGAATCTGATCCGCCCGATATAGACGACGCTACTCGGTTGAAATATCCGAAGGTTGCCAAAATTGTCAGACAGCGTGGCTACAATGCATCACGCACTCCGATGGACCTGGAGATCTCGCAAGCAGTTATCCGAGGTATCGAGAGCGCGCACGGCAGAGTTATCAAGATGCCAACCCTCGGTGGCAGCGTGCCGCTTTATGTTTTCACCGATTTTCTCAAAACCCCGACAATCGGCATTCCGATCGTCAACCACGACAATAATCAGCACAGCGCCAATGAGAATATACGGTTGCAGAATCTCTGGGATGGAATTGAAACGATGGCTGCGTTGTTGACGATGAAGTGAAGTCAGTTTTCAGTTTTCAGTTTTCAGCTGTAACTACTCGGCCTCTTAGCCGCTTAGCGGCTAAGAGGCCGAGTAGT
>JAKEHZ010000303.1 GCA_022614735.1 Acidobacteriota bacterium
CCAGGTCTGAACGATCATCAAATCCGAGCATCTCGCGGATCGGCGCGCAATGCTCTCTGTTGAAGTCCGTGCCTCCAGCAGCTGCGCGCACACAAGAGATCGCACCATTCGCAAAGATCGTCAGTGGCTTGTTGGGATGATCTTCAGTCTCGCAGATGATGCAGGTCGCCTTGGTGCTGCCGTCATTCTGCGGCCAGGCGTCGGGAAGGACTTTTCGAATTTCATCGAGCGAAGGCGTAGTAATCACAGTTCCTCCAATCTCGACGAGAACTGGAGGCCGCAAAACTGGCCGCGGAGAGCAGCGCACCGAAATAGGGAGTGTAAATCGCACTCGGAGCAGTAATCGCAATTTTCGGCGCCAGCACGATCACAGAATACTGTTGGGGAAGATTGGGCGGCTATGTTAGAATCCACCTGTACCGCAGAATTTCCAAGAAACAAGAGAGCCTGTGAGCGCGCCCAACGCTTGCAGGCTTTTTTATTTATTGTGGTCACGATACGCTCCTTCCCTGGATCCACGCGTGGATAGAGCTGCCTTTTAACAAAACTTTGCGATTCAGGTAGTCGGCCTTAAGCGCGCCCTCGCGAAGCGCTTTGAAGACCAGGTAGGCTGAGCACAGCCAGTAAGGAGAGGTCTTATCGGTTATCTCACGAATCGTGTAATACGCGTCGTGCTGAATCGGTTTTTTGTCGTGGGCAATTTGCGGCGTTCGGTTTTTGGTGCGTTTCCTATTTTTCTCGACTAAAATCAAACTAGACTCCTTTCCTGCCCTCCGCGGGCGTTAAGGTTTCGAATCGGCCAGCCGTCTCGGCCTAGGAATCGCGGCGGCTGGTCTTTTTTGCAATCTTTGGGGCTTCGTGATTATTATTCGCGCTAGCAGACAATAAACTTGATTTATTTTTGTCCGTTGCTTCTCTTTCCTCTCGTTTTCCTGCTTAACTTATGGCGTCGTAAGGTTTTTTTGACACTTTCAACTTTGACAGCTTTCCCGTATTTTTTTTGGATTCTGATCTTGACTGCCTCTGGGTCAAGTTCTTCTTCGGATCGTTCAAGATCGGATAGAAATTTTTCAACTCCTTTAATGCGATCTTCAGAAGTTGGCCTCTGCCCCTGTCTGCGGTAACCTACGCCGAGCATTTCAATGTATTGATCGATAAAAAAGTGAGCCAGGCCTTTTACAGTCTTGAGGCGTGGCTTGCTGTTCGAGAGAACCTCCATTGGAACGGACAAGCCTTCTCGCGATGCCAGTCGATTCAGCGCTTCCTGACGCGCAATTACAAAGAGCAACGTAAGCAACATTTCCATCCCCTGATCCACGTGCACAAGCACCAGGTCCCTGAAATGTTTTTTATAATCCAACCTCATTTCAACGTAATCCGCTTGTTTACTTGATCCGGTGATCGCCTTCATAAGTACTGCCGGCAATCGCTCATTACAAAACAATCCTGCCGCCTGATCAACGTGCGCCGCCACCTGGTCTTTTACTGATACCCCTGCTGTACATTGCGTCAAAGTATCAAGAAAACGCTTGAATCGTTTATCTTGCCTGTTCATTTTCGGCCTCTCTGTAGCCTTTCTCTGGTAGGTTCCGGCTTGCCCACCGCGCCAGAGAAACGCGAGCGTAACGCGGGTGTACGATCCGCGCTTAGGGCAAGCCGAAGTCGTCAATTTACAAATTCATTCGCCGAATCCTCTTCGATCTGCCGCGTCATCTCATCCAGGGCCTTAGCCTGACGCCTGGCCGTCTCGCCAGATGTGTTTACGTATCGCGCAAATGTTTGAAATTGTGAGTGTCCCGAAAGCTTCATTATTTCCACGTGCGAAAGCTCTTTCGATTCAACCATTCGCGTTAATGCCGTGTGCCGGCAATCGTGAAATCTGAAATCCTCGATTCTTGCGATAGCGCAAGCCGTATCAAAGGCCTTCCTGAATCCCGCCTTGATGCCGAAGACCGACGCCGAAGGATCTTTCGGCGAGCGTTCATATAATCGCTCCAGCTCGATCCGCAGACGCGCTGTCATCCCAATCGTTCTACTGGCGGCCTTCTTGCCTTTATATGACGTGACTTCAATCAACCCTTCGGCCAGGTTTACATCCGACCAGCGCAGACGCAGCAATTCACCACGACGAGCCCCGGTATCGAGTGCGGCGATGATGACAGGGCGAAGATGACGCCGCTCCCGGCAGTCACAGGCCGCTAATAACCGCTCTTCCTCATCTCGCCTTAAAACACGCTCCCGTTTCGCCTCAAGCGCGGTACTGATGATGGCCTTGCCTTGTTCGAAAGGTGATTTGCCGATCCAGCCGGATTGCTTGGCGAACCCGAAGATCGAACGTAGCAGCGCGAGTTCCCTGTTCACGCTCGCTATTGAACGTTCGCCCCCATCCCTGGTCTCAGATTCCAATCGGCGCTTTTTATAGGCTTCGAGATCGGCAAAGGTAACGGCTTTGACAAGGCGCTTGCCGAAGTAACCGGATAGCAGCTTCAGGCGCCGTCTCTGATCCTGCCACGAACGAAGGCCCGCGACTTTCTGGCCGTCGCGATAGATCGGCTCAGTTAGTCTCTTTTCTGTGTACTGTTCGGCCAGTTTTTGAAACGTCAGCCGATCGCCATCAATAAACTGCGCACCTTCGTGATCCAGGTCCCGCTTGAGCGATGTCAGCAGTCTCAGAGCTTCAGTCTTCGTCTCGGCAGTTCGGCGAAGGTCGCGCCGCTTCCCTGCCTCGTCGTGATAGGTAAGGCGAACCACGAATAACTTGCGCTGATTGTCGAAGGTAATGCTTCCGGTCCTCGGTCGAGCCATAATCCGTTTCTCCTTCAATGCCACAAACTACGCCACAAATGCTCCAAAGCAGCACATAGCAGAGCGTAGTATAAGACCTGGTTAAGTGTTTGATAAGATGCGATTTGTGGAAAATATGGAAGGACTAAAAAGCAGGAAATAGTATATATATCTTGACTGAAAATCCGTGTGTCGGCGGTTCGATTCCGTCCCTGGCCATCAATAGATTCAAGAAGTTACGGCCACCGATGAGGTGGCCGTTTTCATTTACTCACGCTTTCACTCACGCATTCAATCGCGAAACTATTTTTTGCATGCCTGCCTTCACTGGGGGCAGTTTGTAGTTCTGATGGAGGCTGATCGGGGTTCCTATATAGTAACCTGACCGGCACGTCAGGGACGCATACGGTCTGCGGAAAGGGTAGAAGCCTACACTTTCACAGTTGAGTTTTGCGAATCTTCTTTCAGCCTGATATGCGGACAACGAGCCCTTCAATGAGGCGAAGTCGAGAATTTTCCCGCTCAGTTCGCCCGAAGGCTCCACATCTTCAGGTCCAGCATAAGCCATGATATTATTCTGAGTTCTGCCAACCCGCCGGTTTATCCCACCATACCCGCCGGCCGGATTCGGTGACTGAAAGCGCCTGGCCCCCACCTCCGCGCCTCCGCCATCACAGAACTTAACATATGACGAACAACAACATCATCGACGTTTATTTCTCCGACTTCTTCGAGGTGTCACCAGAAACGGTTGAAAAATACGGGGCGTTCAACGTCTCGTTGCTGGCTGACCTTCCACTCTTCATCGACCCCTTCCTGCTCTTCAACAGCAAAAAGAAATCGTATCGCCAACTGCACGACAAGATCATTGCCTACCTGATGTTTCTCAGGGACAAATCCGTCGACGAGGCGCTTTCCTCAGGCCTAATCAACGTGTGGTATCGATTTCCGGAGGTCAAGCAGAATTGGCTTGGGTTCTCGGCGACCGGCAACCGCGGTAGCGGCCTGGGAAGAAACTTCGCGATCGCGCTGCACAAAAACCTTCACCGCATCTTCACTGACTTCGGCGACGAGCGCGTGACCCTCGGCAGCCATCTGGAGAAGCTGTGCCTCATCGAGCAGGGCGTGGGACGGGACAACATCAGCGACTTCACCACGAATCTGATTCACGAATTCCTGCTCGAATATACGCAAGCCTTCGCCAAAAAACATATCGCTCCGAAACTCCGTAAAAAATTTGTCGTCTCTAAAGTGCGCTTCAACTATGACACAGAGACCTGGGAGAACGGCTTGTATGATCTTCCCAATTTCCGGGGCGACTACGTCCTTCTGACCCCGTCCGACATACTCACCAAAGATGACACGTGGATCAACCGGCCGGAGCTCCTGGAGCGGTTTGAAAAACTACCTGCCGCCATCGAAAACGAACAGTTGAGGGCGCAGGTGAACAATTATTTTCTGAAACGGCTGCCGAGGGATCCCAAACAGAGGAATGCGAAAAAATATCGGCAAGCCGCCGCTGCCGCCACTATCAATGAGTTTCCAGAGATCATCGATTATTACATCCGCTCCAAAGAAGAACGCGGCGACGAAGCCGAGGATCTCAGTATGGCGCGGGTCGAAGAGTCGAGGGATCTCTACATCATCCAACTGCGACAATTGGTGAATGATCTCGCGACCGCCACAAGCTTCTACAAGATCGGCGGGGATACGTATGAAGAAGCGATGGAACGCGTACTATTTCTCAAAGACATCATCGAGAACAAGGACGGCTACCGAGTCTTCTACCTGAAAGGTCACCCCATCGAGCGCGAGGAGGATCTGCAGATCCTGTATCGACTGACATGGCGCGGAACGCCATCCGACATGAACCGCGAGGTCAACAACGGCCGCGGCCCAGTCGACTACAAGGTGTCGCGCGGCGCCGCGGATAAAACCCTTGTCGAGTTCAAGCTCGCCACAAACTCACAACTCAAACGGAATCTGGTCAATCAGGTCGCCATCTACGAAAAAGCCAACGACACGAATAAATCCATCAAAGTAATTCTCTATTTCACCCGCACCGATCTGTATCGGGTGCAAAAGATTCTGAGAGAATTGAAGCTGACCGACAACCCGAACATCGTTCTGATCGACGCCCGCCGCGACAACAAGCCCTCGGCGTCGAAAGCGTGATGTCTCCCGCGCGCGACAATGCTCCGCTAGGAACATAGTGGACGCCTCGATTTGATCCAGACTGGTCTTATCTGGCTGTCTGGGTCATTCTTCCGCTCTATCCTTCATCTCTATCCGGGGGAGAGATCACCGTCGAGTCGGAATGCGGGCTTGGAAATTCTTCCGCGATAACAGTGACTGACGACAAATTTATGAAGATCAAAACGGCATTCATCATTTTTGCAATCATTGTACTGAGCTTCATATGCTTAAGATCGGGAACAGCTACCACTGGCCAACTCCCTCTCTCTAATCAGCAAATCTCAAGCGCCAGTGCTGTGCCATTCAACTTCCTGTCCTGCTTTGGCGGCAGCGACATCGATGACTGTGATGACATTGCCGTAGACGCCACCGGCTACATCTATTTGGCTTGTCATTCTACGTCGAACGATTTTCCGGGATCCAAACAACGGGATAACTCTCAAGATGCCGATCCGATGGATGCATACATCTCAAAAATCGACCCGGTGGCCGGAAAAGTGATTTACACGACCCGTTTGGGGGGAAGTAAATGGGAGGGCGCGATTCGTATCGAAGTGGATCAGTATGGCAATGCATACGTCGCCGGATTTACCGAGTCTCCTGACTTCCCAACCACCAGCAACGCGTTGCGGCACGCCTATCTCGGCGGCAAAAGTGACGCCTTTCTGGTGAAGCTCAGAGTCGATGGCGAAATTGAGTATTCGACATTTTTTGGCGGCAGCGACGCTGATCAGGGCAATGGGCTGGCGCTGGATAAGGCAGGCAATGTCTATCTCGCGGGGACGACATGGTCGAATGACCTCCCCGGAATTGAAAAAGGAAGCTCAAACAGGAATTCAGGCCATGGAGACGGATTTGTCGCCGTCTGGAATCTCGATCAGCCGTCAACCCTACGCGCGAAATACATCGGCGGCAAAGAGGTGGAGAAAGTCACGGGAATCACCCTTGATGATTCAGGCAATCTATTCATCTCCGGATTTACCCAATCATTGGATTTCCCTCTGCGCGCGGCGCTACAAAAGAAACTAAACGGAAAGCAGGACGCATTTTTGACCAAGCTGAGTCGCACTGACTTTAGTTATAGATTTTCGACTTTCATAGGGGGATCGGGCGAAGATCACGCCTGGGGCGTAGCTGTCGATCAGGCTGGAAGGCCATATCTCGCAGGCGGATCTGATTCCGCTGACTTTCCAACCACCATAAAAGCCCTGCAGCGTCGCTACAAAGGGGAGACTGATGCATTCGTAACAAAGTTCAATGCGACAGGAACCAGGTTGTTGTATTCCACTTACCTTGGTGGAGCTGGTTATGACTCTTCCGGATATGATGGAGGGGATATTGCAATTGATCGATATGGCAATGCGTGGGTCGTCGGAATGACTCATTCGTCAGACTTTCCGACCGCAGTTATGATGCAGACCGCGCATGGAGGCGGAAATGGAGACGGCTTCATAAGTGTGATAAATCCAAATGGATCGTCGCTGTTATTATCGAGTTATGTGGGCGGCGCCGACAGGGATATTTTGGAAGGAACTGCTCTGGCGCCAGGCGGCGGCGCCTGGGCCACAGGGCTGACAGGGTCACGAAATCTCCAGACAACCGGTTCGCTGCAAAAAGCGCATAACGGCGGACTATTCGACATTATGCTTATCAAGATTCCAGCGTCAGGACGAAAATCATCGCCCCGCTAGGCGAGATACGTCAATCGTTGTTCCACTGAACGAGTTTTTCGAGTTCCGCCTGAGTGAACGCCTTCTTCCTTGCTGGAAGACCGATCTCGTCGCATTTCCGCCATAGAGTAGTTCGTGACCAGCCCGTCATCTGCAGCACTTCGCAACGCTTATATACGGGTTTGGGAACGGGGCGATCTATGCCGAACTCCTCGACTTTGTGCAGCGCCATAAAAAGGGAGCGCAAATCAATCGCATGAATGTCCACAACAAAAGTCGCCATCGCAGCGCACTCACTACGTATTTGTTTGAGAACGTCGAGGAGATGTTTGACGGCTTGACCAACCTCGATGGTGGAAGCCTCTGATATAAAACCTTTCTTTAAGGGCACAATATTCGATTTCATAACGCTCAGTATCGTAGTGCAAGCCCCTGTTCCATATCACGCGCAAC
>JAKEHZ010000304.1 GCA_022614735.1 Acidobacteriota bacterium
AAATTTTTTCAGACTGGAGTCTGGAGAATACGAAACCAACGAAAATAACGAAAATAACGAAAAAATTATAAACTTTTCGTTTTTTTCGTTTGTTCTATATTCCAAAGCGGTATCGCATGACGCCGCACCTAATTGGCCTACGAATGTGATATTCTCTGCGACAAGGATCCGGAAGAGCGTGTGCTGAGCAGCTAACAATATCTTGAATATGACTGACAGGAATAGACCCGAAACGGAAGATGTCAGAGACCTACCGATGCTAAGCGTCATTCTGCCAATTCGCAACGAGGCTCGTTATATTGCCCGTAGCCTGAACGCTGTACTTGCACAGGACTACCCGTCGGATCGGATAGAAGTCATCGTGGTTGATGGAATGTCAGATGATGGCTCCCGCGAAATTATCGGATCAATTCAGGCAAACAATCCCAACTTGCGGCTCATTGACAATCCCGGGCGAATCGTCCCGACAGGGATGAACATCGCAATGGCGCGAGCGCGCGGCGAGGTCTTCGTGCGTGTCGATGGACATTGTGAAATTGAGCAGGGTTATTTTCGACGCTGTGTTGAACACCTGCAAAATGACGGTGTTGACGGAGTCGGTGGGCCTATGGAGACGGTCGGTGAAACAGAGCTTGCAGCTATTATAGCTGCAGCTATGAGCTCTAAGTTTGGCGTGGGCGATTCCGCCTTCCGCACAGTGAAGGACCGAACTATGCTGGCAGATACCGTCGCTTTTCCCGCCTACACCCGACGTGTTGTTGAGCGCGTAGGGCCTTATGATGAAGAACTGGTGCGGAACCAGGACGATGATTATAACTATCGGTTGCGCAAGCTCGGAGCCAAGGTTTTGCTAGCCGTGGATGTGCGTTCTCGCTATTACAGCCGCGACACAATTCGCTCACTCTGGCGTCAGTATTTCCAGTACGGCTACTGGAAAGTGCGGGTGATGCAGAAACATCCGCGACAGATGCGACCTCGTCAGTTCGTGCCTGTTTTGTTTGTTACTGCCATGCTCCTGTCGCTCTTAGCGGCGCCATTCTCTATCATCGGCACCTCGATGTTGGGTCTGACGGGAGGCTCCTATCTTATCGCCAACCTCGCAGCTTCCGGTCTTACTGCTAGGAAACAGAATCGGCTACTGTCTTGGCTGCTGCCAGTTATCTTCGCTACTCTTCACGTGAGCTACGGCCTCGGCTTTCTGGTCGGGCTGATGAAATTCTGGAATCGCTGGGGAGATAGTGAGAACCGGTATTCGATCTTTCCGACCTTACCGGCGAAAGACGCCGAATAGACGAACTGGAAGAGATCGGGGCATACAGTACTCCCCCTTCGATCCGTCTTCCCTCTTCCTCCGTCACCTCTTGCATTAAAATTCAGTTGAAAGGACCAGACGCATCCTAACATTTCGTAGAATTACTTATGTCCCCTAATATTGCATGATATGAAATAATAAATCAGCCGGTTTTACCTAACAGTATCCTAGAAATAGATTGACAAGGAGGGTGGGTTAATGCAAAATGATCTTGCCCCAGCAGATTAAATACGATTCTTCTATGTCCAATAAAGCTTTTAAATAGAACTGAGAATATTATCTCAAATCTATCATTACGAACCTCACAATTTAAGGATAGGTAATCGAGTTTTCAGTACAATAACGAAGTAGACCGCGAGATTTTCAAGTCACGGTACACCATATCGAATTTGCCCCAAACTGAGCTTCTCAGCACTATTCTTTTTTTTCCTAGCGACAGGCAGTAACAACCAATTACGCCATTCGCCAGCTTGCAGCCTATATAATTTTCAATAACGAACAAAAGGTGCCGGTGCTGGAACCGGAGGCGGGAAATTTTATTAGTTTTAGTGAGGGAAATAAGTTTTAAGACTCCGTCACTACCCGGAAGCAGTGACGGAGCCCGTAGATAATACAACCTTCGCCGCACTTTCGCGCACCGAAGATGCATACCTAGTCTATTGAGCATCTTAGCGCATAGTGCAGCGATATCTCAAGCCTTATTCCCCTCGGCTCGCACAATTTGTGACTCCACCTATGAAGGAGATGGATCGGAATGTTTCGAGAAGACCGATTCGAATCCCTCAACAATTTACAAATTAACGGTGCGACCCGCGGGTTATTTGGTTATCAAAAGGAGAATGCGTGCCTATGTCAACCACAAGGTTTTTCCTCGCACATTCAATGCGCTATGCCTTCGCAAGGTTATTGACAGCCACATTTTTACTCACCTTTATCTTCTATCTCGACTTAATTCCATCGGTCAGAGCGCAAACGACGACAACACTGGTGCCTACGGGTGCGACCTGGAAGTATTTGGACAACGGCACAGATCAAGGCACAGCCTGGCAGGCTGTGAGCTTCGATGATTCTTCCTGGGCTTCGGGCGCTGCAGAACTAGGTTATGGCGATAGCAGCACAACGACGGTTGTCAGTTACGGTCCGAGCCCCGGTAACAAATATATCACGACCTATTTCCGACGCGCGTTCACAGTGGTTAATACGACGGACTTTCAGGGTTTGACATTACGTGTCAAGCGCGATGATGGAGTAGTAGTCTACCTGAACGGTACCGAAGTCTATCGGGACAATATTCCGGCCGGTGCGGTCAGTTACACTACGCTGGCCTCGAATGCCACGGATAACGGTACAATTTTTCTTCAATCAGCTGTAAGCGCTAGTCTGTTGACCAGCGGAACTAATGTGCTGGCAGTCGAAATCCATCAAACAGACAAATCCAGTTCCGATATAAGTTTTGATCTTGAATTGAAGGGGACACTGACGCCCTCAGGGAACACATTCGTCGCTTTCGGTTCACCCTGGAAATATCTGGATAACGGATCGAATCAGGGGACATCCTGGGTTGCTCCGGCCTTCGATGACTCTTCCTGGGCATCAGGACCCGCGGAACTCGGTTACGGCAATGGCGATGAGGCTACGGTTGTCAGTTACGGCCAAAGTTCCAGCAATAAATATATTACGACGTATTTCCGCAAAGCATTCTCAGTCGTATATCCGCCGTCGTTTAGCACCTTAAGTCTGAGTGTGAAGCGAGATGATGGAATTGTCGTTTATCTTAACGGCAATGAAGTTTATCGAAGTAACATGCCTTCGGGAGCTATTTCCTACACCACACCGGCATCGTCCTCAGCGGCAAATGATGGCAACACCGTCATTCAATCAAATATCAGCGCAACATCGCTAGTGAGCGGAACAAATGTCTTGGCTGTTGAAATCCATCAACTCAGTCCTTCGGATCCTGACATCAGTTTCGACCTTGAATTGACCGGATCGGGCGGAGCGCTGGCGACAAACATCACGCGCGGACCTTATGTGCAGATGGGCACGCCGGCGAGTATGGTGGTTTGTTGGCGCACCGATACCCCGACTGACAGCCGTGTGCGGTACGGCACAAGCTTATCGAATTTGAATCTGATTGCCGTTGATTCGGCAATGTCGACAGAGCATAGCGTACTGCTCACCGACATGTCGCCGAACACTGCTTACTATTATTCATTTGGCACATCATCACTGACTTTGGGTGGAGGCGACTCGAGCTATTTCTTCGTCACTTCACCGACATCAGCCAAACCAACACGAATCTGGGTGCTGGGTGATCCCGGGACCACAGGATCGGGTCAGACGTTGACGCGCGACGGCTACTACAATTTCACAGGGACCCGTTTTACCGATCTGTGGCTGATGTTAGGCGACAACGCTTACGACTCCGGCACTGACGCTGAATATCAACGGGCGATCTTCGACTTCTATCCGACAACATTGAAGCAGTCTGTACTGTGGCCGACGATCGGCAATCATGATACGGCGGGGTTGCCCAACCCGGTTAAACCATTGCCTTATCATAACATCTTCGTCCTCCCTAAAAACGGCGAAGCGGGCGGCGTCGCGTCGGGAACCGAAGATTACTACTCGTTCAATTACGGCAACATCCATTTTGTCTGTCTGGATTCATTTACTTCAGCGCGCACGCCGGGAAGCCCTATGTTGACATGGTTGCAGAACGACTTGGCGAACAATACAAAAGAATGGTTAATCGCATTCTGGCATCATCCGCCGTACAGCAAAGGCTCGCACAATTCGGATGAAGAGGATGAACTCGTCGAGATGCGGCAGCACATCTTGCCAATCCTGGAAAATTACGGTGTAGATCTTGTGCTGTGCGGGCATAGCCATGCGTATGAGCGATCGTATTTGATTGATGGGCATTATAGTTTGTCTTTCACGTTAACCGGTTCGATGATTAAGAATGGCGGCGATGGCCGGCCGGCCGGCAGCGGAGCTTACACAAAGGCGACATTGGGACCTGGATCGCATCAGGGCGCTGTCTATGTCGTTGCAGGGAGTGCGGGGATGGCGAGCGGCGGGACGCTTAATCACCCGGCGATGTTCATTTCGCTGAATAATAGAGGCGCACTTGTGATTGACATTGATTCCAACAGGCTTGACGTAACGTACCTTCGCGATACTGGTGCGATTGACGACAGTTTTACGATCATCAAGGGGGTCTCTTCGTCGAATGTGCCGCCAACGGTGAGCCTGACGAGCCCGGCGAGCGGCGCGGCCTTCAATGCGTTGGCGACGGTCACGATCACTGCCGATGCCTCGGACAGTGATGGCACAATCACAAAGGTTGATTTTTATCAGGGCACAACTCTGCTCGGCACGGACACGACCGCACCGTACGAATTCACGTGGAGCAATGTCGTGGCGGGCAACTACTCGCTGACAGTCAGAGCTACGGACAATAGCGGAGGAGTGATGATTTCGAGCGCGACCAGCATCACAGTTAACCCGAGCGCTCCCCCGACTGTGAGCCTGACGAGCCCGGCGAGCGGTGCGACCTTCAGCCCGCCGGCGACGGTCACAATTACTGCCGATGCCTCGGACAGTGACGGCACGATCTCGAAGGTTGATTTTTATCGGGGAACGACTTTGCTCGGCACGGACACGACCGCACCGTACGAATTCACGTGGAGCAATGTCGCGGCGGGCAGCTACTCGCTGACGGCCAAAGCGACGGATAATAGCGGAGGAGTGACGACTTCGAGCGCGGTCAGCATTACAGTTAGCCCGAACCCGCCGCCTACGGTGAGCCTGACGAGCCCGGCGAGCGGTTCGACGTTTGCCGCTTATTCGACGATCACAATCACGGCGGACGCTTCTGATAGTAATGGCACTGTCACAAAGGTTGATTTTTATCGGGGCTCGACTTTGCTCGGCACAGATACGATTGCGCCGTATGAATTCACATGGAGCAATGTTTCACCAGGCAGCTACCCGCTGACGGCCAAAGCGACGGACAATGGCGGGGCCGTAACGACTTCGAGCGCAGTCAGCATTACGGTTAATCCGAACGTGCCGCCTGTGATAACTCTCACTGGCCCGGCAAACGGCGCGACCTTCACCGCGCTTGCGACGATCACGATCACTGCCGATGCCTCGGACAGTGATGGCACGATCTCGAAGGTTGATTTTTATCGGGGAACGTCTTCGCTCGGCTCAGACACGACCGCACCGTACGAATTTACGTGGACAAATGTCACGGCAGGCACGTACACGCTGAAGGTCAGTGCGACAGACAACGGCCTACTGAAGACTTATTCAAGCGAGATCACCATTACGGTTAATCCGAATCAGCCACCCACGGTGAGCCTGACGAGCCCATCGAGCGGCGCGACGTTCATCGATCCTGCGACGATCACGATCACTGCCGATGCCGCGGACGTTGACGGCACTGTCACAAAGGTTGATTTTTATCGGGGCTCGACTTTGCTCGGCACAGACACAACTGCGCCGTATGAATATACGTGGAGCAATGTCGATACGGGTAACTACACGCTTAGGGCTAAAGCGACCTCCGATAACGGAGCATATACGTACTCAGGCTCAGTAAACATAACGGTCTACGATGTCCTGCCTAGCGCGCCAAGCGATCTCACAGCAGCGGCGAGTTCTAGCAGTCAGATCGATCTTTCGTGGACTGATAACTCGCCGAATGAAAATATATTCAGGATCGAACGTTCGACCAACGGCACTTCCTTCGCGCAGATTGGCTCCGTTGGCGCCGGTGTGACAACCTATTCTGATACCGGTTTGACTGCCAACACGATCTACTACTACCGCGTGCGTGCTAACAACTCGGCGGGCAATTCGGCATACACGAACACGGCGAGCGCGACGACACCGCAGTCGCCGTAATAACTCAGAAGGCAGAAGGTGGAAATCAAAAGGCAAAGGCAAAAGGCAAAAATCAAAGGGCAAAAGTTGAATGTGGAGAACAATAAAAAAGATGAAAAGCGCCGACCTTTTGCCTTTTGATTCCCGCCTTTTGCCTGTTGCCTTTTGCCTTTTGATTTCTGCCTTTTGCCTCCCTGCGATAGCGCATGAACCCCTGTCCGAGCGGATTGTCAAACTGAGTGAGCAGATCAAAAAAGACCCGAACAACCCGAACCTCTACCTCAAACGTGGCGAACTGCATCGCTTGTCTCGCGACTGGCAGGCGGCGCAGGATGATTACGACCGGGCGCAAAAGCTCAACCCTCAACTCACCGAGGTCGAGTTTTGCCGCGGGAGGATGTGGTTGGAAGCAGGTAACCCGGAGTGGGCGAAGAACGCACTTGATCGTTTTCTCAAACTAAATCCGGACCGTTACGATGCCCTGCTGATGCGTGCTCGCGCGTTTGAAAAGATGAAAGACTTTCGCGCATCGACGGCCGATTACACGCGAGCAATTGGACTGGTACCGCGCGCGAAGCCGGATCATTACATAGAGCGCGCGAGGGTGCAGGTAGCCGCTGGCTTGATGGATGAGGCTCTACAAGGACTCGATGAGGCGATCCTCAAGCTCGACCAGGTCGTCACCTTACAGTTAGAGGCGATTGAGATTGAGTTGAAGAGGGGGAACTGGGATGCAGCGCTCGCGCGGCTTGACAAAATTGCGGCGCGTTCTGAGCGCAAAGAGACCTTGCTGGCGCGGCGTGGTGAAATCTTAATGAAGGCCGGGCGGAAGGACGAAGCACGTCACGCATTCACCGCTGCACTCGTGTCAATAGAATTATTGCCTCCTCGGCTTCGCCAAACCAAAGCTATGGGTGATTTGGAAGAGAAAGTACAGGCCCGGTTGCGCTAAATATTTGCTCAACGCGGCCCGCGCGTCAGCCCAGCCCTCACATCAACGATCGGCCTCATCACACAGCCGCTACCGCAAGCCCAGGTCGATATCGCGCCTTCCATACATCATACTTCCCTCTCGTGATTTACTGATGAAGACTCAACCACTGGAATAAATTGATCGTTCATGGCGTTCCATAGACTCTTCGCCAATGTTTTACGATCATCCGCTTTAATCGCGTGAGAGCCGAAAATTAGACAAGCATCAAATCTGGCCAACTTGAGCAATGCGCCGGCATGCTGCAAAAATGTCGTATCGCCCCACCAACACACCGCAGCGTATGCAGGCGCTTCATCGGGTGCCGTACGGTAACTGATCGAAGCATAAGATACGGGATAATTCCCTCTGACTGCCGGCTCAAGTAAGGCGGGGCTGAAAGGCAATATCTTGTCGCCCTTTGTGCTTGTCCCTTCCGGGAAGAGTATTATGCCTAATCCCTCATCCAGAGTTTTATTGATCAAACCCATCACTCGCGGTATGTCCTGGAAATTTCTTCGCGCAATAAAGATCGTGCCAATGTCTCGAGTAATCCATCCAATAAGCGGCCATTTACTGATTTCACTCTTTGCCACAAAGAGATTCCCAAGACACGCAGCGTAGACGACGATATCAACAGTGCTCAAATGATTCGATACCAGAAAAAAAGGCGGCTCCGGGGGCTCCCCCTTCACTTTAATGCTAATCCCGAGAATCCTCGCCGCCAGTTTTCCCCAAATTTTGATAGAAAAGATATGCCATCGCCGTCTGGTCGGCCTGAAAGGTAAGAGCACCAACCTCCCCAGGAACCAGAGCGAATATATGGAAACGGTCGCCACCAACAGGGCTATGGTCCGAGCTATAACGCGAAATATCATCAATATCGACCTCACCAATCATGCACCAAAAATAATGAGCGGAATTTTTTGATATTTTCAAGGCTTCAGTCATACTTATGCCGCTTGAAGTATAGACTCAGAAAAGCTCAATTCAAAAGCTGAATGCAATGGCCTAATACATCACTGCAGACAAGGCTTTGCTCCGCGTCAAGCTCACAACCAGAGGCAAAATTGCATAGAGTGGACACCGCGAACCGATTTGTTTATGCTCTCAGCGGAATCCTCATTTACCGTCTAGTTCGCTGCATTAATGGAGGTTTAATGTCACTGAGTGAATCGTTGTTGCCTGAATTTGACCACGAGATGGCAAACACCAGAAAGACTATTGAGCGTGTTCCCGAAGACATACTCGACTGGAAACCACACGAGAAGTCATGGGCGATGGGAGGCCTGGCAACTCATCTTGCGACGCTGCCCAACTGGGCTGTCATCGCCATCGGGCAGGACGCATTTGATCGGGCTCCGCCGGGAGCTCCGCCCCCAAGGAATCCGCAGATTACTTCAACGGCGGAGGCTCTGAAGATCTTCGATAAGAACGTCACAGATGCACGCGCAGCTATTGCCGGCGCGAGTGATGAGCATCTGTTCAAGCCCTGGACACTTCTCTCCGGAGGGCAAACTATCCTGACAATGCCTCGGATCGCTGTCTTACGGAGCTTCGTCATGAATCACATGATCCATCACCGTGCCCAGCTCGGCGTTTATCTAAGACTCAACGACGTACCGGTGCCTGCGATCTACGGACCCTCTGCTGATGAAGGTGGAATGTAATCATAAAAATGACAGCAAGGAGACACCTGATGCTTGTGGCACTAGCTTCAGACCACGCGGGTTTTGAGTTAAAGCAAGCGCTTGCGCTTTATTTGAAGGAACTCGGGCATGAGGTGCTCGACCTTGGGACAAACAGCACTGCCCCGGTTGACTATCCCGATTTCGCAGAAGCCATCGGTTTGGCAATACGCGAGCGACGCGCCGAGCGCGGCATCCTGATTTGCGGCAGTGGCGTTGGCGCTTCTGTCGCAGCCAATAAAATTCCCGGTATTCGCGCAGGTTTAACGCATGACACATATTCTGCACATCAGGGTGTCGAGCACGATGATATGAATGTGATCGTATTGGGCGCGCGTGTCATAGGTTCAGAGATGGCGCGCGAGCTTGTGCGAACTTTTCTTTCGGCTGAATTCACGGGCGAGGAGCGTCATCAGCGAAGACTCAGTAAGGTCAATGAGCTTGAGACGCGTTACAGGAACGAATGAAAAAGATCAACCGCCAAGACGCCAAGAGCGCCAAGGAGGCGGCAAGAACGCGGCAAGACCTTGGCGCTCTTGGCGTCTTGGCGGTTGATCTTTTTACGAGGAGACAAAGATGCAGTTAGGCATGATTGGGCTGGGACGAATGGGCGGCAATATGGTACGGCGTCTAATCCGCGGGGGGCACGAGTGTATCGTCTATGCGCGGAGACCTGAACAGGTCAAACAATTTGAAGCTGATGGCGCGAAAGGCGCATTGTCGCTCGAAGAGCTGATCTCGAAGCTGGATCAGCCGCGCGCCGTCTGGGTGATGATTCCGGCCGGTGATCCGACCGATCAGATGGTGGTCAATTTATCGCGGCTCATGGCCCCTGGAGATATCATCATCGACGGTGGAAATTCGTACTTCAAAGACGATGTCCGGCGCGCGAAGATGCTTTCAGAGATAGGCATCAATTACCTCGATGTAGGCACCAGCGGGGGCGTCTGGGGAGCGGAGCGAGGCTATTGTTTAATGATCGGCGGCAAAAAGGAGACCTTCAATCATCTCGAGCCGATCTTCAAAACACTTGCCCCCGGACGCGGCAATATCGCGCGTACGCCGGGACGCGAAAAGATGAGCGGCTCAGCAGAAGAGGGCTATCTGCACTGCGGCCCGTCAGGCGCCGGCCATTTCGTCAAGATGGTTCATAACGGCATTGAATATGGAGTGATGCAAGCCTATGCCGAAGGCTTCGACATTATGCGTAACTCCATGACGGAGGAGTTGCCGGAAGAATACAGGTACGATTTGAATCTCCCTGACGTCGCAGAACTGTGGCGACGCGGCAGTGTTGTCGGCTCCTGGCTGCTTGATTTGACCGCGATGGCATTGGCCGAAGACCCGATCCTCTCCAATTACTCCGGGTTCGTTCAGGATTCGGGCGAGGGGCGTTGGACAATTCAGGCAGCGATAGAAGAAGCAGTACCCGCAGATGTGCTTGCCACAGCGCTCTTCACTCGCTTCCGTTCGCGACAGGAACACACCTTCGCGGAGAAAGTTCTTTCGGCAATGCGCCACAAGTTCGGTGGACACGTTGAACGACCCAAAAATTAAAAATCAAAAGGCAAAAGGCAAAAATCAAAAGGCAAAAGTTGAATGAGGAAAGGAATAAAAAGCGGAAAAGTGCCGACCTTTTGTCTTTTGATTTTTGCCTTTTGCCTTTTGCCTTTTGATTTTTGCTGTCATCCGGAGAGACAATGAACGAATTGAACGATCAAACCCATTCAGCAGGCAAGGCTGCCGGTCCCTGCGTGATGGTGATCTTCGGGGCGACCGGAGACCTGACAAAAAGAAAGCTCTTCCCGGCTCTCTATAATCTGGCAAAGGGCAATCTGTTATCACGTAATTTTGCGATAGTCTGCATATCACGGACAGAGATGTCGAATGAAGCATTCCGCGATCAGCTGAGCAAGGACATGGAGACTTTCGCGACAAGCACTGTAGAACAGAACTTATGGGGCTGGTTTTTAGAGCGCACCTATTACACACCCGCTAATGTCACAAACACCGATTGCTATCGGAAGCTGAGAGATCTCCTTACCCAGGTCGATCAAACGCACGGCACAGGTGGAAACTACTTTTTCTATCTGGCTACGGCTCCCAATCTATTTGGAGAGATCGTGAGACAGTTGGGCGCCTCCGGTTTGGCGCGAGGGGAAAATGGACAATGGCGGCGTGTGATCTTCGAAAAGCCCTTTGGCCACGATCTCGAATCTGCCCGCGCTCTCAATGCCGAAATCAGGCAAGTGCTCAACGAAACCCAGATTTACCGCATTGATCACTACCTGGGCAAAGAGACCGTCCAGAATATCTTAGTGTTCCGCTTCGGTAATGCGATCTTCGAGCCGATCTGGAATCGTCGCTACATCGATCATATTCAGATTACCGCGGCCGAAACTGTCGGGGTAGAAAAACGTGGTGGCTATTATGAGACTTCCGGCGCTTTACGAGATATGGTGCCGAACCATCTCTTTCAGCTTGTATCGTTGACTGCGATGGAACCACCGATCTCGTTTGATGCTAACGCAGTCCGCGATGAACAGGCGAAAGTTTTGCACGCAATCTCTCCGATTCCTCCCGAGGATGTCTTATCGCGCGCTGTGCGTGGGCAATACGGCGAAGGAATTGTGAACGACGAACGAGTCCCGAGCTACCGCTCAGAAGGCCAGGTCGCGCCGAATTCAACTACCGAAACTTTCGTCGCGCTCAAGCTGATGATAGACAACTGGCGTTGGGCCGACGTCCCGTTCTACCTGCGAACCGGCAAGCGAATGCCGAACCGCGTGACCGAAATCGCGATCCAGTTCAAACGCGCGCCCTTATTGCTTTTCCGTGATACGCCGGTTGAACGATTGCGAACCAACCGCCTGGTGATTCACATTCAGCCCGATGAAGGAATCTCTCTGCGTTTCGGCGCCAAGATTCCGGGGCCGATCATGCGAGTCGGCGCGGTTGAGATGGATTTCAACTATGTCGATTATTTCGGCAGCACACCGAGCACCGGATACGAACGATTGCTCTACGATTGCATGATCGGTGACGCGACCCTCTTTCAGCGCGCCGATATGGTCGAAGCCGGATGGAGAGTGATCGAGCCGATCCTTGATGTTTGGCAAGCTCTCCCACCACGCGCTTTCCCAAACTATCCGGCTGGGACATGGGGGCCAAAAGAAGCAGACGAATTGCTCGAACGCGATGGCCGCGAATGGTGGAAAATTGAAGAACAGCCTAATGATTGAGTTCGATCAGGAGATTTGCGGCAATCTCAAGGAAGCTTTGCCGCGTGAGTGGATTGAAACAAACGGCATAGGGGGGTTCGCCTCTTCCACCATTATCGGGTTAAATACCAGGCGCTATCACGCCCTGCTCACTGCGGCAACCAGACCACCCGCCGGCCGCATGGTTTTGCTCTCAAAGCTGGAGGAGACACTGATCGTCAATGGCGAACGCTACGATCTCTCCGCCAATCAATATCCCAACGTCATTCACCCTCATGGCTACCATCACCTTAAGAGTTTCAGACTCGATCCCTTCCCGATATTCACCTACGAAGTTGCAGGAATCGAAATAGAAAAGACCCTCTTTATGGTCTACGGCGAGAACACGACCGTCATTCAATACAAGCGGCGTAAGAAGAAAAAGTGGGTGAATGATTGCCTTCTCGAATTGCGGCCGCTCGTTGCTTTTCGCGATTTCCACAGCACAACCCACGAGAATAATGCGATCGATGGCTATGTGAGCTCCGCTGACGGGCTGGCATCAATCCGGCCCTATCATGGTTTACCCGAACTTCACTTTGCGCACGACGAGGGCGAGTTGATAGCCGGCGGTTACTGGTATCGCGACTTCATCTATAAAGTTGAGCGTGAGCGCGGACTTGATTTTACTGAAGATTTATTCAGCCCCTTTAGCCTGAAATTCGATCTCAACACCAGGACTGGTGCTTCAATCATTGCTTCGACTGAAAAACGCAAAATCAACGATGTGACCAAACTCAAAAAGGCGGAAACTGAGCGGCGGAAGAAAGTGATCTCCTCCGCGCCATCAAAAGACAATCTGCTTCGCTCGCTTTTCACGGCCGCAGATCAATTTATTGTCGCGCGTGAAGAGCAAATGACGATAATCGCCGGTTATCACTGGTTCTCCGACTGGGGGCGTGACACTATGATCTCGCTGCCCGGGCTGACACTTGCCACCGGCCATCCGGAGATCGCGAAGAGTATTCTGCTTGGCCTTTCCAAGCATATTGATCAAGGGATGTTGCCGAACCGGTTTCCTGACGTTGGCGAACAACCCGAATACAACACAGTTGACGCCACCCTCTGGTACTTCGAGGCTGTGCGTGCCCTGCTGCAACACACCAACGACTACAAGTTCGTCCATGAAAATATTTATGAGGGGATGGTTGAGATAATCAATTGGCACGAACGCGGCACTCGCTACCACATTCATGTTGAGGATGATGGGCTGCTCTATGCCGGCGAGCCGGGGGTCCAATTAACCCAATTAACCCAATTAACATGGATGGATGCCAGGGTCGACGATTGGGTAGTCACACCGCGCGTCGGGAAACCTGTGGAGATTCAAGCTCTTTGGTACAACGCGCTGCGTGTCATGGAAGACCTCGCGAGCAGGTACGGTGATGAAGCAAACAAGGACCGTTTCTGCGCTATGGCAGCGCGCGCGCGAGATAGCTTCAATCGGAAATTCTGGAACGAAGAGATCGGATGCCTGTATGACGTCATCGACGGCGAGACACACGATGGCTCGATTCGCCCAAATCAAATATTCACAATCAGTCTAACCCACCCGGTACTCGATCCCGATAGAGCGCAAAGAGTCGTGGAAGTAGTCGAAGCCGAGTTACTCACACCTGTTGGGCTGCGAAGTCTTTCACCAAATGATCCGCAATATCGCAGCCGATATGAGGGTGATATTCGCAGCCGCGATGGCGCCTATCATCAAGGCACAGTCTGGCCCTGGCTTATCGGCCCATACATCAGCGCATACCTGAAAGTGATGGGCAATACTAAAGTCAACCGCAAGCAAGCAAAAAAATGGCTTGCTGCATTCAGCGATCAACTTACCACTTCCGGTTTAGCTCAGGTTTCAGAGATCTTCGATGCAGATTCGCCGCATCGTCCGGGGGGGTGTATAGCTCAAGCCTGGAGCGTCGCAGAATTACTGCGAGTAATGATCGAGTTCGAGCTTGCTTGAGCTGGGGGGTGATATTTGTTCCACTTCAATCTTCTTCCTTCATCAAGGCATATGCGATAACACCGATGCAGATGCCCATAAACGCGCTGAGTAAAATGTTGTCAACTGTTCGCGGAATGTACTCTGTTACCAGTCCAAAGATGAAAGCCACAAATGACGCAGTTAGACCGATAACAATAGCAGCGAAAACCAGGTCTATTTTCCTCTCACGTGGTTTAATTGTCGCTTCCGACGTGAGAGTCGGGTCTGTTGATGTGAATTGATTGAAATGATTTAGTTCTGTTGTTTGCGGAAAGACCGCGCCTTTTTCGATGGTTTCTCGGACAAAGGTAGCAGTACCCCTGGATTCTACCTGCATTATTCTTCTCCTTGCGGTGGGGTTAAGGAGGGGCCCATTGAAACGGGATAACTTTATAACTCGACTTGTTATTTATTTCCAGAGGTATTCTCAAGATTAATCTTTCCTTCTTCTAATTCTGATTCTAACTCGTCCGCACTTTCGTTTTTTCGTCAATTACCGCAAAATCCCTCGACGAATCACCACCAAATCTGAGTTCAAACAAAATTTCCCAGGAGATAACGCCCCCTATGACTTGGACACAAATCTATGACCCCTTCGGCAATCTACTCCTCTCTGCTCTGGTCGCTTCGCTGCCCGTTGTTATCCTGCTTGGCCTGCTCGCCTTCTTTCACACGAGGGCTCACGTCGCCGCCATCGCCGGATTAGCCATTTCGCTCATCGTTGCAATTCTGATTTATGGCATGCCGTCACGGCTGGCGTTGGCAGCCGCAGCGAATGGCGCGGCATTTGGGCTTTTCCCTATCGGCTGGATTGTGCTCAATGCGATCTTCGTTTACGACATCACGGTCGAGACGGGAAAGTTCGAAGTGGTCAAACACACTATCGCGGGCCTGGCAAGCGACCGCCGCATTCAGGCCTTATTAATTGCGTTCAGCTTTGGCGCATTTATTGAAGGGGCGGCGGGCTTCGGCACGCCTGTCGCAATTTCAGCAGCGATGTTAATTGGCCTTGGATTCAAACCTCTGCTGGCTGCAGGGCTGGCTTTGATAGGCAACACTGCGCCGGTAGCTTACGGCGCGCTCGGAACGCCTATCATTGCGCTTGCCCGAGTCACCGGATTGCCGATCGACCAATTGAGCGCAATGGTCGGGCGGCAACTACCATTCTTTTCAGTCATCGTTCCATTCTGGCTGGTGTGGGCAATGGCAGGCCTTAAAGGGATGCGTGAGGTGTGGCCTGCTTGTCTGGCATCCGGTCTGAGCTTCGCCATCGTGCAATTTCTCATCAGCAACTACCACGGGCCGTGGCTTGTCGACATAGCGGGCGCGATTGTCTCTATTCTCTCGCTCATCATCTTGCTCAAACTGTGGAAACCTCAAAATATCTGGCGTTTTGATGATGAGCAATCATCTCACAATCCGACCAGCCATGTAGCCACAGAGGCGACGGATGCAACGGGGGCAGCGCCCGCGTCGAATCATGTGTCTCGACAGGAAGCCTTAATAGCCTGGATGCCGTGGGTGATACTTTCGATCCTCGTTTTCCTCTGGGGATTGCCTCAAATCAAAACGCTGCTCAACAGCATCTCGGAGGTTCAGCTTCAGGTACCCTATCTTCACAGATTGATTCTCCGCGCGCCACCGGTCGTATCTCAGCCGAGAGCAGAAGATGCGGTCTTCGTCTTCAACTGGCTTTCGGCAACCGGAACAGCATTGCTTCTCACCGGAATTATTTCAGGACTCCTGCTCCGTCTTTCACCGCTGAGACTGCTACAAATCTTTTTGCGCACACTCAAGCGCGTGAGGCTCTCATTGCTGACGATCGCGGGGATGCTGGCGCTCGGTTTTACCACTCGCTACGGCGGGCTTGATGCGACGATGGGGTTGGCTTTTGCGAGCACGGGAATACTATTTCCTTTCTTCTCACCTTTGCTCGGTTGGCTTGGCGTAGCGCTCACGGGAAGCGACACCTCATCGAATGTTCTGTTCGGTAATCTACAGCAGATCACGGCCGAGCAACTCGGCATCTCGCCTGTGCTTGCTGCGGCATCGAACAGCACTGGCGGGGTGATGGGTAAAATGATCGATGCTCAATCAATCGTTGTCGCGAGCGTGGCAACCGATCAACATGGCAGCGAGGGCAGCATTCTTCGCTACGTCTTCTTCCACAGTCTGGCGCTTGCAGTGCTCGTCGGATTTCTCGTGCTCGCGCAGGCTTATCTTTTTCCGGGCGTGGTACCTTAAAGGAAGAAATCAAAAGGCAAAAGGCAAAAATAAATAAAAAAGTTATCAAAGTGCCGTAATTTGCATCTTTATTTTTGCCTTTTGCCTTTTGCCTTTTGATTTCTTTCCCTCCAAACCTCGCCCCTCTTGAAGTATGATTAGCGTCGTCACAAAACCAATAATCCTAAACCCGCATTCGAAGGAGCCACGACCATGTACCGACTTGATGCTGAAAAGGCTGTGAGCTTTTGCGATGGGATGAGACGCCGCGACTTCTTGCATGCCGGCGCTCTCACATTTCTCGGGTTATCACTGCCCGATTTATTCGCACTGCGAGCGAAAGGCGCAGTCAACACTGAGAAGGATATCAACTGCATCTTCCTCATGCTCGTAGGCGGACCCAGCCAGCTTGACTGCTGGGATATGAAGCCCAATGCCCCGGCCGAAATCCGCGGGCCTTATAAACCGATAAAGACGAACGTGTCCGGCATCGAGATCAGCGAAATATTCCCGCGCACCGCAAAACACGCAGATAAATTCGCTCTTGTGCGTTCTCTCTATCACACGGCAGCAGCGGTTCACGACACTGGTCATCAGATGATGCAGACAGGCCGCCTGTTCCAGGGCGGGATAGAACAACCGCACGTCGGTTGTGTTTTGGGCAAGCTTCGCGGGCCGCGCGGAGATGTTCCTCCACACGTTCTACTGCCGCGGCCGATTGGTAATACAGGCGGCAATATGCCTCATGGTCAGAATGCGGGCTACCTCGGCAAGCAGTTTGATCCCTTCGTGCTCAATTCAGATCCATCTGCGCCGGATTTTAAAGTGCCGGACATGCTTCCACCCGAGTATATTTCGGCGATGCGTGTTGATCGCCGCCGACGCTTGCGTGAAATAGTGGACAGCTCGGTTAAAGGTTTCGAAGCCACCGCCGATGCCCGCTTGCTCGATGATAACTTCCATCAGGCTTACACATTAATGTCGTCGGTAAAGATGCGCGAAGCATTCGACCTGGGCAAAGAAAATGACGCAATGAAAGATCGTTACGGGCACAATCGTTTCGGCATGAGTTGCCTGCTGGCGCGGCGAATGATCGAACGGGGCGTAAGGTTTGTAACAGTCAATATGTTCGAGACAGTATTTAATGAAATCACGTGGGATATTCATGGTTCTGCTCCGTTTTCTCCTATCAGTTGTTATCGAGATCTGGTCGGGCCGATGTTTGACAACGCCTATGCTTCCCTGCTCGAAGACCTGCACGATCGTGGATTGCTGAAAAACACGCTGGTCGTAGCCACCGGCGAATTTGGACGCACGCCAAAGATCAACCCGGCAGGTGGACGCGACCACTGGCCGCAATGCTGGTCGATGATCTTCGCAGGCGGCGGTATAAAAGGCGGCCAGGCTGTCGGTTCATCGGATGAGATCGGCGCCTATCCCAAAGATCGCCCGGCAACACCGGCGGAGGTTGCGGCGACGATTATGGAGGCGCTCGGGATCGATCTTGAGACTGAGTTGCCTGGATTGCAGGGGCGGCCGATTCGCGTAGTCGATCACGGCGTTGACCCGATCTCTGAGTTGTTCTAAATCGAAACATGCAACATTGGGACATTGAAGGAAATGATAACATTCGGGAAACGGCGTTCAGAGTACCGCCTTTAGGCGGAAGCGGCTCGTTTACGAGCCCTGCAGGGCGTCTGGCGACGGCCGCTTCCGCCTAAAGGCGGTACTCTGAACGCCGTTTCCCGATCTCTGTAGTAGTACTAATGTCCCAATCTTGGATGGTCTGATTTAGTAGGATTATTGAAAACGGGGAAGGAGTCATTCATTTCCCACTGGACGGCCCCCTATGACCAACAATCATCTTAATATCAAGCTCGCAGTCATCATCGTCATCTTCACCGCGGCAACAGCTTTCCATACCATCGAGCGCTCATCGGCCGCTGCCGCTACCTATACGATTATCAACTCACCATCCACGATCATCACACTAGATACCACCAAACCCGCTGGTGAGATCACAGTGCCAGCCGGCGGTTGGAGCTTCCGCAATCACGTCATTCCCGTCTTGACCAGACTCGGTTGCAATTCCGGCGCATGCCACGGCGCAGCAGCAGGTAAAAATGGCTTCAAACTGACCTTGCGTGGTTATGACCCTGAGCTCGATTACACAGTGCTCTCACGACAATCGCTCGGACGGCGCATCAACAAGATTGAGCCGGCGCGCAGCCTGTTTCTTCTCAAACCCACGATGGCCATCGCCCACGGCGGCGGAAAGAGGCTGGACGTCAATTCGCTTGAATATAAAGTTATAGTCGAATGGATCGCCTCGGGTATGGTGGCCCCGGCTGAATCAGATCCGCACATCACACATCTTGAAGTTATGCCGAAAGCTGCAAGGCTAAAGGCAGGCGCAGAGCAGCAGCTGAAAGTCCTCGCGCAGTACAGCGATAGTCATGCTGAAGATGTCACACGATGGGTCAAATACTCGGCTTCGGATTCGAGCATTGCGACGGTTGATGATAATGGCAAGGTTAAGATGCACGGTAACGGTGAGACGGCGATCAGTGTCTGGTACCTGAGCCAGGTTTCATTTGCGCGTGTCGCCAACCCCTACCCGAATATGATCAGTGCGGAGGTCTTCACCAAATCTCCACGCCGGAACTTCATTGATGCCCTTGTGATCAAGAAGCTTCAGACTTTGAAGATTGCGCCGTCCGAACAATGTTCTGACCGCGAGTTCATCCGTCGGGCTTTTCTCGATGCAACCGGAACGCTGCCAAGCCCGCAAGAGGTCGAAAAGTTTCTTGCTGAAACTGCATTAGACAAGCGCGCGAGGTTGATTGATGAGCTTCTTTCAAGTGAAGACTATGTCGATTACTGGACGAATCGCTGGTCCGACCTTTTCCTGGTCTCCAGCGCAAAGATTGGCGAAACGGCGATGTGGTCGTTCTACAACTGGATTCGCGAGAGCGTAGCTGCGAACAGGCCCTGGGATAAAATGGTACGTGAGATCATCACAGCCAACGGCAACACACTGGAAAATGGCGCAGCAAATTACTATGTGATGCACAAAGAGGTAACAGATCTGACCGAGAATGCTTCGATGGCCTTCCTGGGAATGTCCATCACTTGCGCGCGCTGTCATAATCATCCCCTCGAAAAGTGGACGCAAAAG
Source organism: Acidobacteriota bacterium (assembly GCA_022614735.1). Taxonomy (GTDB): domain Bacteria; phylum Acidobacteriota; class Blastocatellia; order RBC074; family RBC074; genus JAKEHZ01. Next base: position 19,509 of record JAKEHZ010000304.1, read on the forward strand.
CAATACTACCGGATGGCCAACCTCTACGCGCGAATCGGAATGAAGAATGGCACGCGCGGTGGCGACGTTCAGATCTACACAAACCCGGTCGGCGAGGTGAACCACCCGCGACTTGGCAAGCCACTGCCGCCGACTCCACTTGATGGCGAGGCGCTGCCGCTCGATTCACCCATAGATCGACGTGAGCATCTGGCCGAATGGCTGACGTCTCCCAAGAACTCATACTTTGCGAAAGCCCTGGTCAATCGGGTATGGAAGAACTTTATGGGTCGCGGGTTGGTTGAAGCTGTTGACGATATGCGCGCGACTAATCCCCCATCGAATGAAGAATTGCTAGACGGATTGACAAAAGACTTCGTCGATCATGGCTTCGACATAAAGGGCTTGATACGGTTGATAATGAATTCAGCGGCATATCAGCGATCGTCGAAACCGAACCAGACAAATAGTCAGGACGAAAAATACTATTCGCGCTATCTCATCAAGCGATTGCCTGCTGAAGCAATCCTCGATGCGATTTCGCAGGTGACGGGGGTGCCAACAGAATTCCCCGGCCAACCAGCAGGCATACGCGCTCTGCAGATTCCCGACTCGCGCGTCAATTCTTATTTCCTCACTATTTTCGGCAAGCCTCCGCGCATCATCACCTGCGAATGTGAGCGATCGTCTGAGCCTTCGGTAACGCAGGCGCTGCACATCATCAATGGTGAAACAATCAACCAGAAACTGCGCGCGCCGAGTGGGATCGTCGATACATTTGTCAAACTCGGCGTGTCGGATGAGATGATGATTAATCATCTTTATCTGGCTGCGCTCAGCCGTCACCCGAGCAAGGTTGAGGTCAATAGGCTGATTTCGGCGATGAATGTAACCGGGGAGGGTACAAATCAAGCCGCAAGAAGACAGGCGATTGAAGATTTGGTCTGGGCTGTTCTGACGAGCAAGGAGTTCTTGTTCAACCACTGAGGCGATTGACCAATGTCAAAGAGAGAATACGAAACAAGCGAAATAAGCGAAACAAGCGAAAAAGTTTTCGTCTGTTTCGCTTATTTCGCTTGTTTCGTATTCTCTCTTTGCTTCTCCATTGACGCATCTCAGAATCAAATCAGCTTCACGAAAAACATCGAGCCGATCTTTCAGGAAAAATGTCTGGCCTGTCACAGCCATACAGTCAGGCAAGGCGGGCTGAACCTCGAAAGCTATGATGCTTTGATGAATGGAGGTAAAAACGGAGCCGCGATTGTTCCTGGGAAAAGCGCCGAAAGCCGCCTGGTTAAAATGCTTGAGGGATCGATCAAGCCGCGAATGCCGCTGGGCGATGAGCTCACCCCGGACGAGATCAGATCTATCAAAACCTGGATTGATGCCGGTGCAGCGGGACCGAAGGCGGCGATTGCCAAATCTGAGCCAATGGCCTTGAAAGCCGAATCAAGCAGCAATCCCATTATTCCCGATATCAAACCCACAGTTCCCGTCACCGCCGCAATAAGCAGCCTGGCTTTTCAACCGGATGGTTCAACCATTGCTATGGGACGTTATCAGGTAGTCGAGATAGTCAGCTCAAAAACCGGCGAACGCATCGCCAGGCTTGAGGGACACATTAATCAGGTCCGCGCCGTTGCTTTCAGCAAAGACGGCAAGCTACTCGCTGCAGCAGGCGGCAATCCCGCGCAATTCGGTGAGATCAAAATATGGGGCGTTGCTGACCGCAAAGAACTACGTACGATCCGCGGCCATCGCGACAACATCTTCGCTGCCGCCTTCAGCCCCGACGGCACAATGCTTGCCACTTGTAGTTATGACAAGATGGTCAAACTCTGGGAGGTGGCGACCGGTAATGAGATCAAGAACCTGAAAGATCATACAGACGCTGTCTTCAGTATTGCTTTCAGTCCTGATGGCAAACTTCTCGCTTCCGCTTCGGCTGACCGCACAGTGAAGATTTGGGATGTTGCAACAGGACAACGGCTTTACACGATGAGCGATGCGCTCGATGCTGTCAACACACTCGCTTTTCATCCATCGGGCACACTGCTGGCCGGCGCCGGAGCAGACCGCACGATACGCATCTGGGAGTTAGGAAAAACCGAAGGTAAACAGATCAAATCGCTGATCGCGCATGAAGACGCAATAAATCTCATCTCCTTCTCACCTGATGGCAAGATGCTGGTTTCGACCGGCGCTGATAAACTGCTCAAGATTTGGGACTCGTCAACACTCATCGAAGCCCATACAACAGGGCTTCAACCAGACTGGATCTTCGCGCTTGCTTTCAGTCCAGATGGAAAACGTTTGGCCGTTGGCAGATACGATGGGTCAGTTACGTTTTACGATCCGTCAACAGGAGAGAATACGAAACAAACGAAATAAACGAAGGCACATAAGATTGGGAGAAATGGAACCACGGATTGACACGGATGCGACGGATTTTCAAGGATTTAATCCGCGTTAATCCGTCGCATCCGTGTCAATCCGTGGTTGATTTCGTTGTCCTGATGTCGCGTGTTCCGGTATATCTACTGGAGGTCACAATGATTAAACCGACATGGTTATCTTTGGCTTTACTCTTGGCAATCTCAGTAATTGCGCAGGCACAAGTCGCGCAGCCTTACATCACCTCGATCTCGCCTCTGGGAGCAAAGCGGGGCTCGATCGTGACCTTCACAGTTGACGGTTTCAATCTGGGCGGCGCGAGCGAAATCGTTTGGAATAAGCCTGGTATCACGGCAAAGATTAAGCTCAATTCGGAATTACTGCGCGAGCCTCCGATGCGCGCCAACCCGACTTCACCTCTGATCATCGACAAAGCCAGCAAGAACCGTCTGACCATCGAAGCGGCGATCTCGCCTGACATAGAGCCGGGTTTTTATTTCTACCGCATCCGCACTCCACTCGGCACAACCAATCTTGGACGCATTGCAGTTGGGGCGCTGCCCGAATCCAAAGAGCGTGAGATGAACGATTCAGTCGCCGAGGCGCAAGCGCTCTCTCTTCCAACGACAGTAGCCGGTGATCTACAAAAAAGAGGTGACAACGATTATTTCAAGTTTCAAGCGAAATCAGGTCAACAGCTGGTCTTTGAAGTTATCGCATCAATGATCAATTCACGGCTCGACTCCGTCCTTGCATTAATGGATGACAAAGGCCAAATTTTAGCAACGAACAATGACTTTGATGCTCGACGCGATTCCCTCCTCGCTTACACTTTCAAAAGAGATGGAGAATACATCATTCGCCTCAGCGATTTTGAACGAAAAGGCCAAACCGGGCTTTACGGCTATCACCTCAATATCGGCGATTTTCCATATGTAACCGATGTTTTCCCTCTAGGCGTCAAACAGGGCACGGCCAGCGAAGTTACGGTTGCGGGCTTCAACCTGGGGACTGATCGCGCGAAAGTGAATGCGAGCGCAGGCAATGAGTGGGGAGCAGTTAAAATATTGAAGCTCGAGACAGCACGCGGCCAGGCTTTCAATAATACCCGGTTCGCGCTCGGACACTATCCCGAATTTATAGAGCGCGCGCTGAATAGTACTCTTGCAAACCCGCAGGACATTACGGTTCCGGCGACTATCAATGGGCGAATCTTCAACGACAAATCCCCGGTTGACGAAGATTTCTATCGCTTCAAGGCGCGCAAGGGACAGCATCTCGTCCTTGAAGTCGAAGCTCAGCGCTACGGCTCGCCACTCGATTCTGTGATAGAGGTGCTCGACATAAAAGGCAATCAAATTCCCCGTCTCCTCGTTCGCTGTCTACTCGAAACGCAGCTGACTCTCAACGATCGCGACTCGACTTCGCGCGGTTTCCGAATACTGAGCTGGAACGGCATTTTCGCCAATGACTACATGCTCGCGGGTAATGAGCTCCTGCAAGTTGAAGTATTGCCGAAATCGCCTGATGAGGACATTTCCTTTAAGAGCTTTCTCGGCCAACGCCTTACTTACGAAGATACAACAGCCGAAGCGCACGCGGTCAACAGCTCTGTCTACAAGGTCTCGCTTCATCCACCCGGAACGAACCTGCCGTCTAACGGCCTACCTCTTGTCACGATCTACTATCGCAATGACGACGGCGGGCCGATATACGGTAAAGATTCCAAGCTCAATTTCATCGCGCCTGAAGACGGTGAATACATTGTGCGTATCCGGGACATGCGTGGAATGCAGGGAGATCGATTTGCTTACCGCCTCTCGATTCACGAACCCGCAGCTGATTTTGTATTGTTTGCAGATCCCGAAAACCCCAACGTTCCACAAGGTGGTCATTTGCCGGTGACTATCACAGCCTATCGCAACGATGGATTTGACGGCGAGATCAAGGTTACAATGCTCGGGCTCCCTCCGGGATACAATGCCGGCGAAAGTGTTATTCGCCCAGGACAAAACTCGACTGTTATCGTGATCGGCGCGGCCAATGATGCCGCAGCGAGCTCTCCCTTGCGAATTCAAGGGACAGCGACTATCAATGGGCGAACGATAACGCACCAAGTGAATACTGAAGATCGTATTTCCATTGTTTCAGCAGCTCCGCCTCCCGAACTGCTCGTCTGGACAGAACCGCAACGGGTAACGCTGGAACCGGGCGGCCAGGCATGGGTTACCATAAAGATCAAGCGCGAGCGGGGATTCGCCGGTCGTGTTCCATTTGATGTTCGCAATCTGCCACACGGCGTGATCGTCAAAGATGTGGGGCTGAACGGTGTAATGATCACTGAAGAAGAAATTACTCAGCGTTTTCAGCTCGCCGCCGAGATGTGGGTGAAGCCAATGGAGCAGCCTGTCTTCGTCGTCGGTCGTATTGAGACAACCTCCCCGCAACGTTCAGACTTTCCAGCCAGTCCCTTTACGCTAATCATACAGTCTAAGGACAATAAGGAGAGAGCGTTGAGATGAGGGCAGAACCGATTTTGGCGATAATGATGAAACAGGCTACAATCTCGTCTTGAGGAAGGTTTAATGTCGGATTTGAATTCAGTCGAACAACAACTGAGAGATTGGATCGATCAGCTCGCACCTGAACACAAGCATACGCTGCTATTGATGTTAGCTGAAGACGATCGCCTGCGGCGCGCGGCGCGATTGGAATTCGCAGTGGTGCAGTTGCGCCGTTTATGCGTCGAACGCGAGCTGGATTGGGATGCGATGGTGGAATCCGAGCGCGAGAATTTTCTCGACAATCTGATTCGTGAAAATGAGCTTTACGCAACGCAAATAGGCAAATCTTCGCTTCCTTCAATTGCTCCCTGTCTCCAGTGCGGTCGTGAAATAACACCAGCCGATTTATATCGCATCTATTTCGGTGAACGTCCTCCAAGTATCGAGCGTGCGGCCGCCAAACTGGTCGTGCTCGATGTTGAAGTCGATGCGCAATTCCCGCTTGCGGCGGAAGGCGAAGTTACAATCGGTCGTCTCGACCCCCACCGTGGCATTCGTCCGGATGTCGATCTGTCAAAGTACGACCCTGCCTCGCGTATCTCGCGCCGTCACGCGCGGGTTACGGTCCGCGGTCACCAATTTTTCGTCGAAGACCTTGGCAGTGCCAACGGGACCATCGTCAATGGCAATAAGCGATTGAAACCACAAGAACCCTACCCCCTCGCGAATGGGGATGTGCTCAAGATCGGTGAAACAACTCTCAAATTCGTAGGGTGAATTTTCCTGGTAGGTCGACCCACGATTAAGCAATGAGACTATTATTGCTCCCCTTGATCTTGCTCAGCGCAAGTCTTCTTTCTGCTGTGGCCTTCAACAGCAACGTCATTGTTATCACTGGCGCAACCGTCATTGATGGCACGGGGGAGAAGCCAACACCAAAAACCGTTGTCATTCGTAACGATCGAATTGAAACAGTTGCGCCTGAAGTTGAAATACCCGTAGGCGCGCGTGTCATCAGGGCCGATGGCCATACGCTGCTGCCCGGATTGTTCGATCTTCACACACACCTGCCTTACGCCACCGTAAGCGGACTAGCCGGGGACTGGCCCAAGAATCTAGAAGCATACCTCTACTGTGGCGTGACTTCTGTTGTTGATTTTGGGTCTTATCCTGAGACATTTGAGCCGATGCGAAGGCTGATAAGAACCGGTGTCATCGAGGCGCCTCGGATCAGTCTTGCGGCGCGAATAACAACGCCGGGCGGTCACGGAGCGGAGGGTGGTCGAGGCGATTTCTTCACACTCGAAGTATCAACACCTCGGGAAGCGCGCGCTGCCGTTCGCCGCGTCTTGTCCTATCAACCTGACGTCATCAAGGTCTTCACGGACGGCTGGCGTTATGGAACCGCGCCGGAGATGACGAGCATGAATGAAGAGACTCTGACAGCGCTCGTCGATGAAGCGCACAGGCACGACATCGAGGTCTTAAGCCATACTGTCACTCTTGAAAGAGCTAAGGTTGCCGCGCGTGCCGGCGTTGATGTAATCGCTCACGCTATTTGCAATGCAGAGGCTGATGGAGAGGTCATCAAATCGATGAAGGAGAAAGGCACGACCTATGTTCCCACGCTGTCTGTCTATGAACCCCGGAGTCGAGCCATTCTCACGCCTCTACTGGCAACTGTGCTTGATCTATTGGCTCGGGCGACTATCAATCCTCCACTGACGCCCTCACAAAACTCTAATAGCATCAGTGATATCAATAACCCAGCTGTAATTGCCAAGACGAATCCCGCCCAATCAGGTCGACTACAGCGGTGGCAGATACTACAGAATAACACTGCGGCGCTTCACAAAGCCGGGGTCGCTTTTGGAGTTGGAACCGATGCAGGTGTGAGCGGGACATATCACGGTTGGGCAACTCTGCGTGAATTGCAATTGCTTGTTGCCGGCGGGCTCACGCCTCTCGAAGCCATCACGGCTGCGACCGGCAATGCCGCGCGCGCAATCAAAGTTGATTACGAGCGCGGTTCAATTGTTCCCGGTAAACTTGCAGATCTGGTTCTCGTCGAGGGTGAACCGCACAAAAATATTCGTGACATCGAAAGAGTTAAGCGCGTCTTCCTCGGTGGGCGAGAAGTCGATCGCGAAAAGCTGTCGCATGACATAGCATCATCATCAGTAACACCTATTCCTGCATTAAAAGCCCGTGAGCTGATCGACGATTTTGAGGGCTCAGGTAGCCATGGCTCGTTGGACCGCAGCCGTTTGGACACGCTCTGGGTCAATTCGACTGATCCTGGAGTCGATCCATCGCCGATGATCTACGGCAGAATCGTGCGTGAAGCCGGCAACCACGCTCTTTCAGTCACCGGCAGGATGGCCGAAAAAGAGCGGCCTTTCATCCGTATCAACGTCCCTTTAAGTCGTGGGGCGATCGAGCCTGTCGATGCCCGCGAATTCGACGGCGTGCGCTTCGATGTCCGCGGCGATGGCGATTACCGGTTATTCGTCCCGACCTATAACATTCGCGACTTTGGGTATTTTCAAGCCCCGTTTAAAGCTACTTCGCAATGGCAGACTGTGAGCATAAGTTTTTCGTCGCCTGCGCAGGCCACAGTAAAATGGACAGGGGACGATCTATTGATGCTTAGCTTTGAGATTGCGCGGCCGGCAGGTACTTTCGTCTGGCTGGAGTTAGATAACATTCGATTTTACAAATAGCGGTACTGAATTGACGTCGGGGCACTTTACAAAGTTAGCCTCATTTACGGGAATGAAATTGGAACACAAAAAAGGCAAAAAGGGCAAAAAATCTTGGCCCTTTTGCCTTTTTTGCCTGTTTTGCCTTTTTTGTGTTCCATCTTGCCTTACGAACTGAAACCTAACTTTGAAAATGTGTCCCAACATCAGGGTACTGATGTAGGGTGAAAGAGCAGGAGTGATGAAGAAAAACGGTCTTTACAAAAACATTGCCGCCTACACAAATAGCGTACGTGCTGAATTCGAAGACAAACTAGCGACATTGGTCGAGCTGCCCAGCGTCAGCAGCGATCCCGCACATCGAGACGACATAAAACGTTGCGGTGAGGCAGGAGCACAATATCTGCGCGATCTAGGTGTCGAAGCCGAAACAATCCATACACCAGGGAATCCCGTAGTCTTCGGCTCACTCACCACAGACCCTAAAAATCCGACGGTGACCATCTACAATCATCTGGATGTGCAGCCGGCTGAACCGTCAGAGTGGCATAAAGCGCCATTCACATTCTTTAAAGAAGATGGGCGCTACGAAGGCCGGGGCACGACGGATGATAAAGGCCCTGCATTGACAGCGATGTTTGCCGTTCGTTATGCGGTCGAGCACAACCTGCCTCTCAACTTCAGATTCATCTGGGAGCTTGAAGAGGAGATCGGCAGCCCAAACTTCGATTATTTCGTCAGGAAGGAAAAGGATCGGATGGCTACCAATTCTTTCCTCGTTTCCGATACGATCTGGATTTCACGCAAACAACCGGCAGTGCCTTACGGCTTGCGTGGATTGCAGGCATTTCTATTCAAGCTTGAGACGCACGCGAAAGATGTTCATTCGGGCCTGGTTGGCGGTGTGGCTCGCAATCCGATCGGCGAGCTGGCACAGGTCATAAGCCAGTGCTATGACGCCAGGACAGGCAAGGTCAAAATTCCCGGATTCTATGATGACGTGATCCCGGCATCGAAAAATGAAATGGCCAGTTTCGTCGATTCAGGATTCACGACCAGGGGGTATCAAAAAGCACACGAGCTCAAAACAATTCGCGCGCATTTAAAGACAGAGGCTGATGTGCTCAAGTCTTTTATGGCCCTGCCGACATTCGAGGTCCACGGCATTACCGGCGGTTACAGCGGCCCCGGTGTCAAAACCATCGTGCCCTATCGCGCTGAGGCCAAGATCAGCACGCGGCTCGTGCCCAAGCAAAAACCGGCCAGAATTGCAAAACTTGTTAAAGATTTCGTCAAGAAGATCAACCCCGATGTCAAAGTTGAACCGATTCAATCCCTCGAACCCTTCATTGGCGATTTCAGCGGGCCGTATGCTGACGCTGCGCGCACTGCGATGAAGTTCGCCTTCGGCAGAGAGCCGGCATTCACTCGCGAAGGTGGATCTATCGGCGCGGTTGTCACATTGCAGAAACTCCTCAAGGCTCCGATTATCTTCCTGGGCTTGAGCCTGCCCGAGCATGGTTACCATGCGAAGAATGAAAATTATGATTGGGGACAAACATCTGGTGGGATAAAGATGTTCGTCAAGTATTTTGAGGAGATCAGTCTAATGCCTAAGTAAATGGTGGCAATTGATTGCGGATTGCGGATTGCGGATTGCGGATTTTTTATCTGCATGGATCGAGTTCAAATCGAAACATGGAAACCACGAATCCGCAATCCGCAATCCGCAATCCGCAATCAATTGCCACCATTTACTTAGGCATTACAGATCAGTTTATTGCGTACAGCGGTTTTCATTTGATTGCTTGAGATTCGGTCTCGAGTGCAGCCGCCCAGTTTTCATAAAGCTCTTTGAGACGATCCTCCAGAGCCAGGTACTTTTCGCTCAACTCAAAGAGCCGATCTCTGTCACGTGCGATTTCTTCGGTCGATAGCAGGGAAGCCAGCTCTTGCTGCTCAGCTTCGAGGAGTTGTATTTCGGCTTCAATTTCTGCGGCAGTAGGTGTCTTCGGTTTCGCCTTTTTCTGAGCATTGGCCTTAACCGCTCTGGCCTTGCGCGCGGTGCGTTCGACTTTCTGAGTTTCGACCTCTTTGGCCTGTTCCTCAGCGATCTTGCGATGATGAGCTTGATAAAACTCAGTGTAACTGCCTGCAAAGCGCTCAACACCGCTATCGCCGAAAAAGAGTATCTGCGTCGCAATTCGGTCAAGAAAATACCGATCGTGCGTTACGGTAATGATCGTGCCGAGGTAATCGTTCAGTGCCTCCTCCAGCGCCTCGCACGAGGCGATATCGAGATGGTTTGTCGGCTCGTCAAGGACCAACACATTGGCGCGTGAGTAGATAAGCTTCGCCAGGGCCAGCCTTCCCTTTTCCCCCCCGGACAAAGCTGCTACCGGCTTGAACACATCATCACCGGTGAAGAGGAATCTTCCGAGGAAGCCGCGCAACTCACCATCGGTAACTGAAGAAGAGGCGATGGTGCGCAGATCGTCGATGACTGTGTTTCGTTCATCGATAGTCAAGAGTCGTTGATCGTAGTAGCCAATATTGACGCCCATGCCCCAGCGCGCTTCACCATCGAGCGGCTGTTGTTCACCTAGAATCGTTCGCAACAGAGTCGTCTTGCCAGCACCATTACCGCCGATGATCCCCAGCCTTTCTCCACGCCGAAGCACAAGTGAAAGATCGCGCGCCAGCGTCCGTGACGGAAACCCGATGGTCAGCTCATCAAGAACCAAAACCTGATCACCCGTTCGTGCCATTGGCTTGAGTTTGAAATTCGCGGTATCTGGCTCAGCCGTATTCGCGATGCGCTCCATTCGTTCAAGCATATTACGGCGCGATTTGGCTTGCTTGGTTTTCTGGCCTGCGATGTTGCGACGAATGAACTCTTCGTTCCTCGCAATAAACTCCTTCTGCTGCTCGTAAGCTTTTTGCTGCTGCTCGCGGCGCTCCTCTTTTTCAATCAGATAGGCGCTGTAATTTCCCCTGTAGTTTTCAACCTTTCCATTCTCGAGATCGAGCACACGATTGACTGTATGATCGAGGAAGAAGCGGTCATGAGAGATAATCAGAAAAGCAGATTTGTAATCGGCCAGAAACTCTTCGAGCCATTCGACAGCTTCGACATCGAGATGGTTGGTGGGCTCGTCGAGCAAGAGAATGTCCGGCTCAAGCAGCAAGAGACGCCCGAGACCAAGGCGATTCTTCTCGCCTCCCGACAGAGATTCTGCTCGCTTATCAAAGTCGTCCTTTGTAAACCCCAGGCCAAGCAGCACAGATTCAGTCCGCGCGTGATAACTGAATCCGCCTTCGTGTTCGTAAATATGCTGCGCCTTGCTGTACTCGTGCATAACGCGATCGAGCTCTTCGCCCGAGGCCTCTGTCATTGCCTGTTCGAGCTCCCGCATCTTCGCTTCAAGCGAGTGCAGTTTTTCAAATACCTCAAGCGCCGCGTCGATCACCGTCTCGGGGCCACTATAATCAACGTGCTGGGCGAGAACACCAATACGCAACCCACGTAAACACTCGACCTCACCCTTATCAGGCGTCTCGCTTCCGGCAATCAGGCGTATGATCGTTGTCTTGCCAGCCCCGTTGCGACCAACCAGTCCGACATGTTCGCCGGGGTTGATTTGAAAGCTGACGTCACGCAGAACCTCATGTACACCGTAGGATTTTGTAACTTCGTTCAGGCGAAATAGCATGGCCTAGAAGTAAAGGCGGGGACTGGGGGACTGGGGGACGGGGAGACGGGGGGAGTATTTCCATTTTCCATTTTCCATTTGAGATCTGTCATTTGACATTTGTCACCACATCGAGCGCGGATCGATCAATTACAAATGGTAAATCTCAAATGGAAAATGGAAATATTCCCCCCGTCTCCCCGTCCCCCAGTCCCCCAGTCCACCGCCCTCCGTATCTATTACTTCGGTGTTGCTGAAGCCGCCGGGGTTGGAGATGTCGCACCTGAGGTCGCGGCCGGAACTGGGCGCAAAACACCAAAGCTGTTCGGGTTTTCGAGCATTCTTCCAGCGAGATAATTCTCAATCTTCGTCTCATCGCGCGCCCGAGTCTGCAGGGCCGCAGCGACGACCTGTTTGCGCTGAGAAAGAATCGTGTCGGAGATCTCTTTTCTCACATTCGGATCATCGAGAGTACGATCACGCGCCTCCGTCTGCTTGCCCGTAAGCTTGAAGATGTGCCAGCGATTCGCAGCATCTTTAACCGGCTCGGTAATGTCACCCTCTTTCATTGACATCAACTTCTCGCCAAGCGCTGAAGGCAATCCCATCATCTGGGGCAGATTCACAAATTGACTCTGAGGTAGGAACCCCAGATCACCGCTCTGCATGGCGCTCGCATGCTCGGAAAGCTGACGCGCGATGGTCGCAAAATCGGATCCGTTCTTCAGTCGCGTTTGAATTTCGCGGATACGCTGTTCGGCGGCAGCCTCACCCTGAACATCGAATTTCATTTGGTTGTCAGACGGGTCAATTATGATATCTGAGAGCTGGACACCCGGCTGCAGTGAGAACTGCTTCGGATTGGCGTTATAGACATCGGTGACATCGCGATCCTGCACTCTAAGCTGGGATTCAGATTTTTCGTAGAGCTTCTGAATGGCTAGCTGCTTTTTTACAAATTCGCGGAACTGTTCCTCCGTCTGGTTCGTTCGTTTAAGTTCATTTGCGAACGCCTCTTCCGTGTAACCATTCTCCTGCTTATAGCGCTGGATGTATTGTTTAATCTCATCGTCACTAGGGGCGATGTTATCTTTCTGCGCTCGCTGATAGAGCACCTCTTGATTTATCAGCGTTTCAAGCGCCTGCAGACGATAAGCTGCAAGCGCAATTGGTGAAAGTTGATTCTCCTGACCGCGATATTGCTGTGTGATCACACGGTCAACATCCTTGACCAGAATTTTCGCGCCGTTGACCACGGCAGCGACATCATCGTTTCCACTTGCGTTGCTGCTGCTTTTACTGCCACAGGCTGAGACGGTAAGCGCAAGCGCAAACAAAAAGGTCGGCAACAAGATCTTATACACTGTCAATTAGCTCCTTATCGAAATTAAACCTTCTAAAATTTTTTCCCCTCAGGCCAGCGCGATGACATCAATCTCAACGCGGACATCGCGCGGCAACCGCGCAGCCTGCACAGTCGAACGTGCAGGGCGATTTGAGTTGAAGAAAGTCGCATAGATTTCATTCATCGCCGCGAAATCGTTCATGTCAGCCAGATAGACCGTCGTTTTGACAACGCGATCGAGCGCTGATCCGGCAGCTTCCAGAACAGCCTTCAGGTTGACCAAAACGCGCTCCGTCTGGACTCGTATATCTCCTTCGACTAGCTGCATTGTTTCCGGATCGAGCGGGATCTGCCCTGAGGCAAAGACCATTCCATTGGCCTTGACAGCTTGCGAATACGGACCGATGGCCTGCGGCGCGCGGTCAGTCTGAATATTTTCGATCATTCTATTTTTACCTGACTCTGATTGCACGGGGTCGTCTCGTGAAATTAACCAATGATTGTACTCGAAATCTAGCATGAGTTGAAGGGATGGGACATTGCGGACGTAATGCTTCAATAAATGGTGGCAATTCACCACGGATTGACACGGATGCGACGGATGAGCGCGGATTAAATCCGTGAAAATCCGTCGCATCCGTGTCAATCC
>JAKEHZ010000305.1 GCA_022614735.1 Acidobacteriota bacterium
AAGGGTCAAAGAAGAAATAAATCAAGCCTTTATCCCCCCTTTGACCCTTTGACCCTTTGACCCTTTGTGTTGAAACTGTTAACCGGAAGATGAAACTTGCCAAAAAAGCTGAGTATTTTCGTTTGTTTCGTTTATTTCGTTTGTTTCGTATTCTCTAAACCTTTCTTATGTTACCTATCAAAGAGAGAATAGAGAGCCTCAATTGGATAACAATCGAAGAAGATCTGAATCGGTCCGGCCACGCGCTCACCCCGTCTCTCCTCACATCGCCTGAGTGCGGAGAGTTGATAGGTTTGTATGCCAAAGGTGAACTATTTCGCAGTCGAGTGGTGATGGAACGTCACAATTTCGGTCGTGGCGAATATCAATATTTTGCCCACCCGTTACCGCAACTCGTGCTGGAATTGCGTGAGCGCTTCTACCCGCCGTTGGCCGGGATCGCCAATCGCTGGATGGCGCGTCTTAAACAACGTGAGCAATATCCGCCGACTCTGGCGGAGTTTCTGAGCCTCTGCCATAAACATCAGCAAACAAGACCGACGCCGTTGATGCTGCGTTATGAAACGGATGATTACAACTGCCTGCATCAGGATTTGTATGGTGAAGTTGCCTTCCCTCTGCAGGTGGCGTGCGTTCTGAGCCAGCACGGGCGTGATTTTACAGGCGGTGAATTTTTGCTCGCTGAACAGCGCCCGCGCACTCAGACTCGCGCCGAAGCGATCACGATTGAGCAGGGACAATTCATCATCTTTCCGAACCGCTGGCGTCCGGTGCAAGGAACACGAAGTGACTACAGGGGCACGGTGCGGCACGGCGCAAGCCGCGTCAGATCGGGCACGCGCTATTGTCTGGGAGTGATCTTCCACGACGGCAAATAGTCCTACTTGATCGAGAGAAGGATTTGGTTTCTAATCACAGAGAAGGAGCTCGATACCCCCCAAAAACATCGAAAGAAACCACTATCGTCAAATGCAGGAAACCGACCAGGCACGAAAAAAACTCAAGCAGCTTTTTCAATATTTGGAAGCGTTCAATCAACAACGCAATCCAGTTGTCCGGCAGGTGGAAGAACAGGAATGGACTCTCTGGCTGAAAAGACTCCCACATCATTCATCCATTCGCTATTCCACCAGCGAGGATGAACCCGAACAGTATGTTCTAAAAGTCAGAAGACCCGACCTGACTCGTGCCCCCGAGCCGCCCGACGAAATACGATACCTGCTGAAACCCGGATGGGAGGATTGCTTCAAAGATGTCAAGTTTATCGAGGGCGAGACTGGAATCGACAACGACGGTCATGAGATCAAGAGAGATTTCAACAACGATCCGCAGAGTCATAAGACAATGCTCTCGCTCGAGGCCTGGCGGGCAGACCGTGATGAATGGGCCCGGAAAGAGAGATTAGCCAGAGAGGCATACAAGATTTTCGAGCGCGTCTATGCGGTCTACAACCGCATAGAGCGTGAAGCCGGTCGACTGGAACTTGTCCTCGGCGATGGAATCTTAAGCTGGCGAATGCCTGCCGGTGAAGTCTATCACCCGATCCTCCTTCAGCGATTGCAGCTCAGTTTCAACCCGAAGATACCTGAATTCACCTTTCAAGAAATTTCACAGCCCGTCGAGCTCTACACTGCTCTATTACGAACGGACTCAAAGGCCGACCCTAAAATCATCGCCCAGATCAGGGAGGAGACTGAACAAGGCAACTTTCATCCGCTGGATGAGAAGGGGACCTCAGACTTCCTCAAAGGGGTAGTGCAAAGACTTGCCTCGGACGGACAATTCGTTCCCGAGGGCGGTATCATAGGCGAGGCCAATCACCCGCGAATCGCCCGCGATCCGGTGATCTTCCTGCGTGCCCGAAATCTGGGATTTGCGAGTGCAATTAAATCAATCATTGAAGAAATCCCCGGGCTTGATCCGAGCCATATCTCTCAATCACTGCTCAATATCTCCGGCGTGGGTGAAAGCGAAGAATTAGTTGAGGACAATAATGCCGTCAAACTCGACGGAGGCGGAAATGAAGACGAAGAGATCCTCTTTAACAAGCCCGCCAATCCGGAGCAACTTCTGATCGCTAAAAGGCTGGATCGATTTGGATGTGTTCTCGTACAGGGGCCGCCGGGAACCGGCAAGACTCACACGATCGCAAACTTAATTGGGCACCTGCTAGCAAAAGGACAGTCGGTGCTGGTTACCAGTCACACAACAAAAGCGCTGCGCGTGCTTCGGGACAAAGTTGATCCACGAATCCAATCACTCTGTGTCAGCGTGCTCGATAGCGATACTGAAAGTCAGCAACAGATGTCGGCGGCCATTGGTCAGATTGCTGAAAGACTGAACCAGGACGCTCTGACCCTCGAGCAAAGAGCCGAAGAGCTGAGAAAGACTCGCGCCGATATCATTGCAAAATTGAGAGAACTCAGAGTCCAACTCTACGAGTCGAGAGTGGATGAATACCGGGAACTCTCGGCTGGTGGGAAGACACACACGCCGTCCGCAGCCGCTCGAATCGTTCGGGAAGGAATAGGAAAACACGACTGGATTCCCGAGCCCGTGCTTTCAAGGAACAACCTGCCACTCAGTGAAGAGGAAATTTCAGGGCTTTATTCCACCAATCAACTCGTTAACGCTGAGGATGAGCGCGATTTTTCCTTTCAACTTCCGGAACCTGAGTTACTAATTCCCGCCCATAAATTTGAGTCGATGCTTCGAGAGCTATCGAAGATGAGCAGGATCGAGATGGGGAACAGGAATGAACTGTGGGAACCACGCGAATCAGTCAGCAGAGAGGAGCTCGAAAGATTACTGACTGTCATCCAGCAGGCAGTAGAGCCGATCATCCAGGGAATCAGCGAGCCGTTGAAGCTGGCGCTCATCAATGATGGCCTCCGTGGCGCTGCCTACCGCAAGCCCTGGGAGGAGTTGATAGAAAAAGTCGATCAGGTCAAACAGAATGCAACATCAATCAAGTCTCTGCTGCTTGATATTGGACCCACGATAGCAGCGAATATTCCGATTGAAGATCAGCGCAGAATTCTCGAAGATATTATCCGGTATCTGGAAGAAGGCGGTAACGTCAGTAAGCTGACACTATTATTTCATCCGGAATGGAAGTCTCTCATCGGAGGAGTCAGCGTTGACGGCAGGCGACCGGTAAAACTCATTCATTTTCAGGCTTTGATGGCTGCGACCAATCTGGAGATTCAGAGAAGAGCCCTGATCAGTCGCTGGGATCGGCAGATGTCGCCTTATGGAGTTCCATCAGCGGCTACTTTCACCCCCGATCCGGAAGAAATTTGCTCTCAATACATCGACTATGTAAAAACTTTGCTTGCCTGGCAAGAGGAGACATGGAAACCGGTTGAAAACAAATTGCGGGAAACAGGATTTAGATGGGAGATCTTTTTACGCGAGGTCCCCCTCAATCTGCAGCAGTTTGGAGACCTGCTCAGATTGGCAGACGCCGTTCGCAATCATCTACCCCCGATTTTTCAAGCCAGAATCACGATGTTGCATCGTGATGAAATCGAATCAGAGATTCTGAATTACAAATCGCGAATCGAGTCGAAAATAGCGACGGAACATTACACGATCCTCCTCAGTGATTTAATCAAGGCGATCGAGGCAAAAGATATCAAACTTTATTGCCAGATCATCGAGAGGATTAACGAGCTTCACAATCGCCATCAGAGTTATCTGCTACGACGTGAACTGCTGGCTCGTCTCGAAACTGCGGCTCCCGGATGGGCGCGCGCAATTCGCCAACGAGCGATTCCACATGAGCAGGGTAATCCGCCCGGAGATGTTCATAAAGCGTGGCTGTGGCGTCAGTTGAATGATGAGCTGGAAGAGAGAGCTGAGATTTCATTTGACATATTACAGCTTGAAATTGATCAACGGGTGGAAGAACTTCATCAAACCACGGCGGAAATGATTGAGACCTCGGCCTGGGCGCACCAGATCAACAGGACTGGCTTGCAGCAGAAGCAAGCTCTCAATGGTTGGGTTCAAACGATGCGCCGCATCGGCAGAGGAACTGGCAGAAGAGTCCCTCAATTGCAGGCTGAGGCCCGCCTGCAGATGGAGAAATGCCGCTCTGCGGTGCCTGTCTGGATTATGCCCTTAGCCCGAGTGGTCGAGAACTATCATCCGTCTCAAGGACTTTTCGACGTAGTCATTATTGATGAAGCCAGCCAGTGTGATGTCATGGGTTTGATCGCTCTCTACCTGGGAAAGAAGGCGTTAGTAGTGGGAGACCACGAACAGGTCAGCCCGGATGCGGTCGGCCAGAGGGCTGAAGATGCACAAAATCTGATCGACGAATATCTGCCGGGGATACCCAACGCCAATCTCTATGATGGCAAACTCTCAATCTACGATCTGGGAATGCAGTCATTCAGCGGAACGATATGTTTGAGAGAGCATTTCCGGTGCGTTCCGGAAATCATTCAGTTCAGCAACGATCTTTCCTATGAGGGTAAGATCAAGCCACTCCGCGATAGCACACAAAATCCACTTTCTCCCGCTGTCATCTCTCATCACGTCAGCGATGGATTCTCAATCTCCAAAGTTAATGTACATGAGGCAATCGCTGTCGCATCAATGGTAGCAGCAGCCACCGAACAACCCGAGTATGAAGGACAGAAATTCGGAGTTATCTCACTGGTTGGAGATGAACAGGCGGAAGAGATCGAACGAATCCTCAGAGAAAAGATCACGCCGACTGAGTACGCAGACCGGCAGCTTATCTGCGGAAATGCGGCTCAGTTTCAGGGTGATGAACGAGATGTGATGTTCCTCTCCGTCGTCAATGGGCCTGATCAGAATGGGCCTCTGAGAATACGACTGGAAGATTTGTTCAAGAAGCGATTCAATGTCGCAGCGAGCCGCCCTCGTAATCAGCTCTGGGTTGTTCATTCCTTACAACCGGCAATTGATCTGAAACCGGGTGATCTCCGGCGCCGGCTGATCGAGTATGCCCAAAATCCAGCGGCTCAGATTCAGACGCAGTTGAAGGAGTCAGGCAGAGTAGAGTCAGAATTTGAGCGACGGGTGATGACGGCACTGCTGGATGCCGGATATCAGGTTAGACCTCAATGGAGGGTGGGCGCATACCGTATCGATCTGGTAGTCAGTGGGCAAAACAATAGATTAGCCGTGGAATGCGATGGCGATCGATGGTGTCCGCTGGAGAAAATTCCGGAGGATATGGAGCGACAGGCAATACTGGAGAGGCTCGGGTGGAAATTCATCAGAATCAGAGGAAGCGAATTCTTCAGGGATCCAGCTAAAACAATGAGACCTGTTTTCGCCAGACTGGAGAGTCTGGGGATCGAGCCTGAAAGAGCGAAAGAGTCAAGCGACCAAAAAGGGGAAGAGCTGTCAGATCGGGTAATGCGTAGGGCAGAACAACTGCGCATCGAGTGGAACGGGATGATCCTGGGGCCTGTCCAGGGCGAAGTCAGTACAAACTCGCTGGCTGATCTCGAGCTGGACTCCTTGCCTGCCTACAATTTCGACGATCAGATGAAGAGAGAATACGAAACAAACGAAATAAACGAAACAAACGAAAAATTTTAGGCAAGTATCACAGAAAGCCGAAGCTAGTAAACAATTTCAACACAAAGGGTCAAAGGGTCAAAGGGTCAAAGGGTCAAAGGGTCAAAGGAGGATATGGCTTGATTTATTTCTCCTTTGACCCTTTGACCCTTTGACCCTTTGTGTTGAAACTGTTTACCGAAAGATGAACCTTGCCAAATTTTAGGCTTGTTTCGTATGTTTCGTATTCTCTCTTTGCCTTAGCTCACATCTTACTGACTTGTATTTCACCAATACCGACACGTAGAAAGAGCCTGCGAGCCGTTGGGGGAGGATCGCTCTCCAGTTTCGCGCCGAGGAGTTTTTGTCGAGAGGTGGGCTCTCCAAACTCCGATGACACATCGCCGATCTTTGCTTTCGCGTCAATCGTATATTGATTCTCTTGGGGAAGTTTGAGGGATATCTCGCCAATGCGATTAGTCACTTCCATGTCGCCATCGACGTTTGCGACGGTAACTTCGCCGATGTCGTGGTTGATCACCAGTTTGCTGTGTCGCGGGACTTTGATTGTGTATTCCAAATTAGCATTGCTCTTCCCTCTGAGCATTCGCGTCGGTGTACGAGGCGGAAATGTCGTTTTGATAATCAACATTGTACTTTCCGATACCAGCTCCATTTCGATCTTGACGCGCTGCAAATCCTTAACGGCTTTTGCAATATTTTTCGGCTCATACTCTTTTTGCGTTGTTCTTTTGACGGTGACTTCTACTTCCTGCTGATCCCAACCTTCTACCCTTATCTCGCCGAAGGAATCAACAATATAGATCGTCCCGCGGGACCCAAATTCCTGGCGTTCTGTTGTCGTGATCTCAGCCTTCTTCTTGGCGACTGTTTGTGCCTCCGAGGTAGTAAACAAGGCAACCAGTGCAGCAGCTAAGAACAAAGAAAGCTTGAATGTGCATTTCTCTTGCATAACCGGCGCTCCTCTGAGAATGGGTAGGACAGGTTGGCAACCTCTCCTACCCATTCTCATCGTTTCTGGGCGTCGTAATGAACGACATGAACGACTCCTCAGGATATGTACGGCAACCTTTCCAGGTTGCTGCTGTTTCGGCAATGGTCACATTAGCGTGTCAACAGCAACCTGGAAAGGTTGCTGTACAGCGTACTGCGATTTTCATTGTTTTAGGGGCGTCGCTCGCGACATGAACGACTCCTTCTATCCTGATTACGAGTCAACGCCTCTCTCGGGGTGCAGAATTTTATTAACTACTCATACCTCAGTGCGACCATCGGGTCCACTTTCGCCGCTCGCCGTGCCGGCAGGTAGCAAGCCAGCACTGCAACGCCGGTGAGCAGCAGCGAGACACTGCCGATCGTCACCCAGTCGGTCGTGATAACACCGACGAACAATCCGGCCAGCACGCGCGTCAGGCCCCAGGCCCCGAGCAGGCCGATGAGCATTCCAATCACCGTCAATCGCATCCCTTGGCCCAGAACCATCCGCAAAACATCACGTGTTTGCGCGCCCAACGCCATACGAACGCCGATCTCGTGCGTGCGCTGGCTCACCTGATAGGCCATTACGCCATAAATACCCACCGCAGCCAGGATCAAGGCGATGGCCGCGAAGATGCTCAACCAGGAACCCGTAATGCTGTAAGTCAATACCGATTGTGTGCGCACCTGCTTCATCGTCTTGATG
>JAKEHZ010000306.1 GCA_022614735.1 Acidobacteriota bacterium
ATTTTCGCGTGTTTCGCATCATTTCGCGTGTTTCGCGTTCTCTCTTGGACTTTAGTAATTGCGGAGCATGAATGAAACACACCCACTGCGGAGCATGAATGAAACACACCCACTAAGGTTATTTCCGTTAGTTCCGTTTTCTCTCTGATTATGTATTTCTACAAATTCCAGGCTCTGGGCAATGATTTTCTGATCGTGCGTGAAAAAGAGCTGCTTGAGGTCACAAACGACTTTGAGGGATTTGCGCGTCGCATCTGTGATCGTCACTTCGGTGCGGGCGCAGATGGATTGGAAGTCCTGCTGGAAAGGTCGCCGATCGCCGAAGCGGATTTCGAGGTTCGGCTCTTCAATGCCGATGGCGGGGAGACTCCGATTTCCGGCAATGGAACTCGCTGCGTTGCGGCTTACCTCTTGCTGATAGAGAAATGGGATAAGCCGGAGCTTCGTATTGCGACCGGCGCAGGTGTTAAAATATTGAGGCTGGTTAAGACGAGTGGAAATGGCTTTCAGTTCGAATCAGAGATGGGCCTTCCACACTTGAAAAGTGATGAGATTCCTGTTCTGCTTTCGCCGCCGCTTGAGCGGGTGGTTCGCCAGACAATTGAAGTGAACGGCGGAGCCGTCGAGTTTACTTCGGTCTCAATGGGAAATCCTCATTGCAGCATTTTCGTTGATGATTTTGCCCGCTGTGATTGGCGCGCACTTGGAGCGGGGATTGAGACGCACAAAGCCTTCCCCGAGCGGACAAATGTCGAGTTCATTCGAGTGATCAATCGGGGAGAGATCGAAGCACGGTTCTGGGAACGTGGTGTCGGCGAAACACTCGCTTCGGGCACCGGCGCATGTGCATCAGCCCTGGCTTCGATGCTCAACGGGCTGACCGAAAGAAAGGTGAGGGTGATCACGGCGGCAGGGTCGCTCGCGGTCGAGTGGCGCGAAGATGGCACAGTTGTTCAGACGGGCGAAGCATACCCCGTATATCGAGGTGTATGGCCCGTATATCGAGGTAAATAGTTTGATGAAGGACCGCGAAAATAAAGAGCAAGATACAGAAACGGTGACGCTCGCTTATTTTTCAAACGCAGCGGAAGCGGGAATGGCCTGTGAATTGCTCACAAACAATGGTATCAATGCCTGCCTGCGCGGGGCGAACTTTGGCGCGCTCGAGCCGTTGCCGATGGTCGGCGGCTTTTCAGAGATTGAGCTGATTGTACAGGCTGACGATTTGGAGCGCGCACAGGAGATATATAACGCTTACTTCGAGAGCGAAGAAGAGACTCTAGAAGAGGATAAGGATGTGAACAATGAATGAGGCCCTGGTTGTGCTGACCACAGTTGAAACGACCGAAGATGGCGAGCGACTTGCGCGGGTTATCATCGAGCGCGAGTTGGCGGCATGTGTGCAGATGCTGCCGCCGATGACCTCGATCTATCGCTGGCAGGGGAAGATCGAGCAGGCAAGCGAAGCCCTCCTGCTGGTCAAAACGACCCGCGCAGCCTATCCTGAGCTTGAATTGGTGATCAGACAAAATCATTCGTATCAGACGCCGGAGATCATCGCGCTGCCGGTCGGGCCCGGGTCAAAAGATTATCTTGACTGGCTGACCGCTTCTGTGAGACACAATAGTGCAAATGTCAATTGACAAAAGGCAATGGGATGATGGTAATCTACCGCGACATTTTTGTTTGACCCCTTGAAACCCCACGACTACCCCGAATACTTGCTTGCCCTTGGCAACGAGTTTTGTGTAAAGTAAGTCTAACGATCCCCTATGACCCAACTGATCGATGCATTGACAGCTCAGCCTCGGTTCCCCGCGACCAGCGTCTGTCTGCTCCATCACGCTGTGAGTTCTGGCCAATGGCCTATTCGATGTTGCCCCTGGCTGAGCCATCAACACTTCGATCGAAGATCTTCTAGCAATTTTTAAGGAGCTGAATCATGGCGATGCGTGTACTAGTAATTGAAGACGAACAAAAGATGGCCGATCTGATCAAACGCGGACTAGAGGAAGAGGGGATGGAAGTCGAAACCGTTTATGATGGTGAGACCGGGCTTGAGGCCGGGAAGGACGGAAAACACGATCTGATCATTCTCGACCTCGGCTTGCCCGGACGCGACGGACTTGATATCTCGCGTGAATTACGGTCTACGGGTGTTAAAACTCCGATCCTCATTCTAACGGCGCAGGACAGCACCGAGATGAAGGTCAGGGGTCTGGACAGCGGCGCAGATGATTACCTCACCAAGCCTTTTGCTTTTGCGGAAATGCTGGCGCGTATCCGGGCTCTCCAGCGCCGCACCCTGAGTGAAGACTCGACCAAACTACAAATTGGCGATCTGAGCCTCAATTTGATCAATCGCCGTGTCAACCGCGCGAATGTTGAAGTCCAGTTGACCGGAAAGGAATTTGCGCTGCTCGAATTTTTCATGCGCCACCCTGATGAAATTCTCTCGCGTGAAACCCTTTCAGAGAAGGTCTGGGAAGAGACCTTTGATA
The DNA here is from genome assembly GCA_022614735.1 of Acidobacteriota bacterium. Lineage (GTDB taxonomy): Bacteria > Acidobacteriota > Blastocatellia > RBC074 > RBC074 > JAKEHZ01. The sequence continues at coordinate 2,502 of JAKEHZ010000306.1, forward strand.
CGCTAACCAACGTCATCGACGTTTATATCAACTATCTCCGCAACAAGATTGACCGGCAATTTGAGCCGAAACTGATTCACACGGTGCGCGGAGTCGGTTATATGTTCAAAACGCCGACTGCCGATTCGCGGCTGCTTGCGGAGACGAAAGCCTCTTAGTGCGACGGGGAGACGGGGAGACTGGGAGACTGGGGGAAGACTTGCTCCGTCGCCCCGTCGCCCCGTCGCCCCGTCGCCCCGTCACTCTTATGCTTTCACTTCGAGTCAAATTCACTCTTTATTATCTAGCTATCATCTCCGCCGTTCTGCTTCTGTTCGGAAGCTCGATTTACGCCTATCTGTCTCGCAGTCTGCAGATGACGATAGACGAAGCGCTCGCCTACCAGTTAAAGAAAATCGAGCACAATATGGCTGCCAGTTCCGGTGCGGAACTCAGTGATCACTCGGCCTTAACCAATGAAGATGAGGGGCAGTTGTTGCAAATCTCTCCCCACATCACACAAATTATTGACAGTCAGGGAAGGGTCACTGATGAAATGATTTCGCCGAAGTATGTCCAACTGCCGGTTGACCTGGAGAAGTTGCGCAGCCTGGAGCCTGGCAGTAATCATTTCGAGACAGTGAAACTTAATGACGGCAGACTGCTCCGAGTTGCGACTCGCCGCGTTAAAGATCACCATGACAATGGAAGTTACTACATCCGGCTCGGTCAATCGCTTGAGCCATTGAGTATTGCCCGCCAGCGCCTGCTCATCATTTTGGGACTTGCAATACCTTTGGCTTTGCTTCTGGGAAGCTATGGTGGATTACTGCTTGCTAACCAGGCTCTACGCCCGGTAGATCGGATTACACGCGCAGCGGAACAGATCAGCACTGGTGACCTGACAGAGCGTGTGCCGATGCCGGCGAAGATGGACGAGATCGGACGGCTTGTCGTGACCTTCAATCAGATGATTTCGCGTCTGCAAGCGGCTTTTGAAAGGCAAAGACAATTTACATCCGACGCTTCGCACGAACTACGTACGCCGCTGGCGGTGATGCGCGGCGACATCGAAATAACTCTGCGACGCGAGCGCACACCCGAAGAATACAAACGTGTGCTGACATCCAACCTCGAAGAGATCGTGCGTCTCTCGCGTCTGGTCGAGGATCTGTTAATGCTGGCGCGTGCAGATGCCGGACGAGTGGAGTTGCGCCGTGAGCCGGTGGACCTCAACAAATTATGTCAGCAAATGGTCGAATACATTTCGCCGCTTGCCCAGCAAAAAGGGCAACAACTCATTTATGAGCCGTCGAACGGATCGAGTGAAATAAAGATCGACGCCGACATGCAGCGGATCAAACAACTATTGCTTAATCTGCTCGATAACGCGATCAAATATACCGATTACGGAGGGAACGTCACGCTGCGGCTGAAGACCGAAGACAAATGTGTCGAGATCTCTGTCGCCGATACAGGTCGCGGAATCCCCCCGGAAGATCTACCTCACATCTTTGAGCGATTCTTCCGCAAATCGAAGTCGACCAGTGACAGAAGCGCGACGGGTTTTGGTCTCGGACTATCGATCGTGAAATGGATCGTAGATTCACACGGCGGGAAGATTGCGGCGTATAGTGAAGCGGGGAAGGGGACGACGTTTACGGTTAGATTTCCATTACTGCAGGCGTAAAAGGAAGAAATCAAAAGGCAAAAGGCAAAAGGCAAAAATAAAGAAAAAAGTTCTCGTGAAATCAAAAATCAAAAGCCCGGAATTTGCTTCCTTATTTTTACCTTTTGCCTTTTGCCTTTTGATTTCTTCCTTTTCTCTCTTCAGTCACCGCATCAAGACGGCAAATTCATTTTCCTACCCGTAATCAATCTGGCTCCTCGCTGGTAAGTGAAATACGACCAGGCCCAATTGAAAAGCACCGCAAACCTGTTACGGAAACCAATCAAAAAAAAGATGTGAACGCCCAGCCACGCTAGCCACGCGATAAAACCGCTCAGGTGTAGTTTACCGATTTCCGCAATCGCAGCTTTGCGGCCGATTGTCGCCATATTGCCTTTATCGAAATAACGGAAATGTTCATATGGTTTTCCTGCAAGGTCATTTTGAATATTGCGCGCGACCGAACGACCCATCTGCATGGCAACGGGGCTGACGCCGGGCAAGGGTTTACCGTCTTGTAAGAAGAGAGTCATATCGCCGATGGCAAAGGCGTTGCGATGGCCTGGAATTGTCAAATCCGGCTCAACTCTGACGCGACCAGCGCGGTCCAGTTCGACTCCGAGAGATTGAGTCATGGCAGTTGCGCGCACGCCCGCGCCCCAGATGACGGTCGCAGCCCTGATCATCTCGTCACCCAAATAAACGCCGTTTTTGTCGATGTTGGTGACTTGCGCATTGGTTCGAACCTTGACGCCGAGTTCGGTGAGCTGGTGTTGTGCGCTTTCAGAGAGGTCTGGCGGGAAGCTCGGAAGGATACGCGCTCCGCCCTCAAGCAACAAGATCTCGGCCGATTGCGGGTTGATCGTGCGGAAATCACGCGCGAGGACGAACCGCGCAAGCTCGGCAATCGCTCCGGCCAGTTCGACTCCGGTCGGCCCCCCACCCACGACAACGAAAGTAAGTAACTCGCGCCTCCGCTGCGGATCATAGTCTTTCTCTGCCGCCTCAAAGGCCAGCAGCACACGGCGACGAATTTCGACTGCATCATCGATGTCTTTCAGACCAGGCGCGAACTTCTCCCAGTCATCGTGACCGAAATAGCTCGTCCGCCCGCCGATCGCCAGCACAAGATAATCGAAGCGAAGTTTTTCTTCGTGCTGTTCATCGCGCAAATTGACCGTCTGTTCGTCGAAGTCTATACCGGTCGCTTCGGCGAGAAGGACGGCCGCGTTCTTCTGTTTGCGGAGAACCGATCGAATGGGTGCTGCGATCTCTGCCGGCGATAGACCGGCCATCGCAACCTGATAGAGCAGAGGTTGAAAAAGGTGATAGTTGGTGCGGTCGATAACTGTGATACGAACCGGGGCGTGTTTGAGGGACTGAGCCGCGGTCAGGCCGCCGAAGCCGGCGCCGATGATAACTACATGGGGCAGCTGTTGATCCATAGCATTAGCTCAATCCCATAACTTGCTACTGCCGGCGAATCCTGCTACGCGGGATTCGCCGGCAGTAGCAAGTTATGGGATTAGCTTAGTACCCGCAAGACAACTCCTATCTGTTTCGTCGTTGATTGCGCGCTGATTTCTCTCAGGGCGTCCTGCACATGTTTTTCTCGCACATGATGGGTGAGCAGGACGATTGTTGCAGCGCCATCATCCGTCACACCTTTTTGCGTGACGCTGTGAAGGCTTACACCGTGGCCGCCGAATGCGTGTCCCAGATTGCCGATAACGCCCGGAGTGTCGCGTGCTTCGAGGCGGATGTAATAAGCATTAATTGTCTCTTCCACCGGCAATACATCGCGGATCTGCGAACTGATCGGCAATTGGAAATAGCTCGCGAAGTCAGGAGTTTTGAGCGCACTGGCAAGGTTAATTACATCGCCAACGACAGCGCTCGCCGTCGGGAGACGTCCGGCGCCCGGACCTGAGAGCATAATTTCGCCAACGGCGCTGCCGCTGATGAAAATAGCGTTATTGGCGCCTTCAACGCCGGCAAGTGGATGATGTATCGGAATGAGCATCGGATGTGCGCGAACGTCAAGCATTTCTCCCTCGCCCGGCTGCGCCAGGCCGATCATCTTAATCCGATATCCGAACTCTCCTGCAAGTTTGATGTCAAGATCGGTAATCTGTGTGATGCCCTGGCGATAGACCCTCTCGACTTCGATTGGAGATTGAAATGCAAGTGAAGAGAGGATCGCAATTTTGTAGACCACATCACGGCCCTCGATGTCGTCGGTCGGATCAGCTTCGGCATAGCCTGCTGCCTGCGCTTCGGCGAGAGCCTCGCCAAAAAGTTGCCGGGCCTGCTCCATCCTGGTCAGAATATAGTTGGTCGTGCCGTTGACTATCCCGGCTACACGCGAGATGCGATTGGCCTGCAGCCCGCGCTGCAAGGTCGAGATCAAAGGAATGCCGCCGCCGACTGCGGCTTCAAAAAAGATCGTAACATTATGACGGTTGGCAAGATCGAAAATCTCCGGACCGTGTTTCGCTATTACTTCTTTATTGGCGGTGACGACGTGTTTACCTTTCGCGAGCGCGCATTTGATGACTTCGTATGCGGGATCGAGTCCACCAGCGACTTCGACAATGATTTCGATGGTTGGATCATCGGCCAAACTGAATGGGTTGTCGGTAATCTCAAAGTGCGAGAGGTCAATTTCGCGAGGTTTGTTGCGGTCGCGTATTGCGATGCCGCGAATATCAAATTGAGGATTATCACGCAACAAGGCCACGACACCCGTTCCTACTGTTCCCAAACCGAAAATGCCAAGAGCCGTTTTTGTAGTCATAGTCTGATCAATAATCTCATGGGGAGAATACGAAACAAACGAAAATAACGAAACAAACGAAGAAAAGTTGGCAATTGACAGTTGGCGGTTCGCAGTTCCCAGTAAGAACCCTCCAACTGCCAACTGCCACCTTTGGGTGTCCGTCACGTTTTTGCGCGA
>JAKEHZ010000004.1 GCA_022614735.1 Acidobacteriota bacterium
CTGAGGCGGCGCTGCTTGAATTGGCCGAATGACAAACCACCTGCACCTTCCTTGACAACCCCGTGTAACGATCTTTATCCTTTCACTTTTGCGCCGACCACGAGATTGATGATTGTGTGATTGTTCTATGTTCGAGGCACTATCAGACAAGCTTAAAAAAGTTCTCAAGGACTTGCGCGGCGAAAGCCGCCTGACGCCGGAGCACCTCGAGCTGGCGATGCGCGAGATTCGCATCGCGCTGCTCGAAGCCGACGTCAATTATAAAGTTGTCAAAGATTTTATCGAGCGAGTAAAAAGCAAAGCTGTTGGACAGGAAGTCATACAGCAGCTTTCGCCCGGACAGCAGGTCATCAAGATTGTATATGACGAAATGGTTGAGATGCTCGGCGGCACATCGAGCCGGTTGCTCTTCACTTCTCGCCGCCCGAACTCGGTAATGATCGTCGGGTTGCAGGGGTCGGGTAAGACGACTTCAGCCGGCAAGCTGGCCAGATGGCTCTCTCAGAATCAAAACCGGAATCCGCTACTTCTCTCGGTCGACGTTTATCGACCGGCAGCTCGTGATCAATTAGCGGTTATCGGTAAGGCGATTAACATCCCGTCTTTTGCAGGCAACGGTCTCGACGATCCGCTCGGACTTTGCAGGGCTGCGCGGCTGCATTGTGAGCAGGTCGGGTTCGACACACTGATGATTGACACGGCAGGTCGCCTGCACATTGACGACGCGCTCATGGAAGAGTTGCAACAGATCAAGCGCGAGATGCAGCCGATCGAGATCCTCTTCGTTGCCGACGCAATGACCGGTCAGGATGCAGTTAAGAGCGCTAGAGAGTTTCACGACCGCATCGGCATTACCGGTGTCATCCTGACAAAGATGGATGGCGATGCTCGCGGTGGCGCAGCGCTCTCGATCAAAGAGGTCACGAGCCAGCCGATCAAGTTTGTCGGCGTCGGTGAAAAGTATGATGCGTTCGACCCTTTCTACCCGGAGCGTATCGTTTCGCGCATCCTCGGAATGGGCGACGTCCTCTCGCTCATCGAAAAAGTCCAGGCTGAAGTAGATGAAGAGAAGGCGCTCGAGCTGCAGGAGAAGATGGAGCGCAATGCTTTTACGCTCGAGGATTTTCGCGATCAGCTCTCGCAAATGAAGAAGATCGGCTCGCTCGAGAACATCCTCAGTTTGTTGCCGGGCGATATGTTCAAAGGAATGCCGAAGATGACGCCGGAAATGACGGCGCAGATGGAGAAGGAGATGAAGCGGACCGTCGCCATCATCAATTCAATGACATCGTTGGAGCGCGAAGACCATCTGGTGATCAACGCGTCACGCCGCAGACGAATTGCTTTAGGCAGCGGCACGACCATCAACGATGTCAATAAACTGCTCAAACAATACGTCGAGATGAAGATGATGATGCAGCAGCTGATGCAAGGTGAAGGGATGTTCGGCGGCTTGCGCGGTAAAGTTGCACGGAAGCTGACAGGCGTTGGCTCGCGCAAGAAGAAAGATAAGAGTAAGAAGAGGAAGAAACGGAGGTAATGATTGCGGATTGCGGATTGCGGATTTGATAAATTGAAGTTCCTTTTAAATCCGCAATCCGCAATCCGCAATCCGCAATCACTACTGGCCTCTGCGGATCGACTCAACTATAATTTGCATGCCCTATAACGTTTGGAGGTAATTTGCTTTGTTAGCAATCAGGTTGACACGACAAGGAGCGAAGAAGAAGCCATTTTATCGTGTCGTTGTGGCCGAAAAACGCGCTAAGCGCGATGGCCGCTTCGTCGAAATTGTGGGTTATTACAATCCGTGCCGCGAGCCGGTGGAACTGAAGCTCGATCATGATCGCATCAGTTACTGGATCAAATGCGGCGCGCAGCCGACCGACACGGTGAAGAATCTGATCCGCAAGAGTGAACAGCAACAGCAGAGCGCGGGGAACTAAAAAACGAGTGGAGAACGTGGAATGAAAGAGCTTGTTGAGCTGATCGCCAGAGCGCTGGTAGATCATCCCGATAGAGTCAAAGTGAAAGAGATCGAAAGTGATCAAGCCACGTTGCTTGAATTGCGTGTTGCTGATGGTGATCTCGGCAAGGTAATCGGCAAGCAGGGACGCACAGCGCGCGCGATCCGCACAATCCTCAACGCTTCCGGGATAAAGCTCAAGAAAAGATTCGTGCTTGAAATTCTCGAATGAGCGCGCCGCCAGGATCACCAGCCGCATCGAGTGAATCTGCCGCAGCTGAAGAACTGATCAGCATTGCTCGGATCGTTCGTCCGCAGGGCCGGCGCGGTGAAGTGATCGCTGAACTGCTCACCGATTTCCCCGAGCGGTTCGCGAAACTTGACGTCGCACTCGTAAAGTTATCGAGCGGTCAGATCTCAAGACTAAGGCTCGAAACCTCATGGTTTCATCAGGGACGAATCGTACTGAAATTTGCCGGCTGCGATAGCATCAGTCAAGCCGAAGAACTGCGCGATGCCCAACTCTTTGTCACGCGCGAACAACTGGTCGAGTTGCCTCTGGATACCTATTACGATTTTGACCTGGTTGATTGCGAAGTCGTTACCACGGGAGGCGAGCTGATTGGCCGTGTCACTGATGTTCAACGTTATGGCGCTGCGCCATTGCTGGCGGTTCAGGATGAGGAGAGGCGCGAACATCTCATCCCATTCGTACTGAGCATCTGTCTTGAGATTGATATATCGCGCAAGCGGATAACAGTAAATCCGCCAGAAGGGCTCTTAGAGTTGTGATTGCGGATTGCGGATTGCGGATTGCGGATTTGAAAAGAGGATTTCCACAATCAATCCGCAATCCGCAATCCGCAATCAAAGATTTATGCGTTTCGACCTACTGACCATCTTTCCGGAGTTTTTTACCGGGCCGTTCGACTTCGGAATTATCAGGCGCGCGCGGCAGCAGGGAATGATTGAGATACTGATTCACGATCTTCGTTCTTTCACATTCGACAAACATCACGTCGTTGACGATCGTCCATTCGGTGGTGGTGACGGAATGGTGTTGAAACCTGAGCCGATTTTTCATGCTGTTGAAGCGCTGATTGCGGAGAACAGGCGAGATGACGATTCAAAACGAGCGGCGGTTGTTTTGCTTTCGCCCCAGGGGCGTCTGTTTCGGCAGAGCGAGGCCGCGGTATTCGCGCGCGATTATTCGCGGATGATTTTGATTTGCGGCCGTTATGAGGGCGTCGATGAACGTGTAGCGGAACATCTGGTCACCGACGAAATTTCAATCGGCGATTATGTGCTCACGGGCGGTGAGATTCCAGCGATGGCGATTGTAGATGCGGTGACGCGGTTACTGCCCAATGTGTTGGGCAGCGAAACTTCAGCCGAGCACGATTCGTTTTCAGCCCATTCCAGTGGCTTGCTCGATTATCCGCACTACACGCGCCCGGCGGATTTTCGCGGATGGCGAGTACCGGAAGTTTTGATCAGCGGTCATCACGGCGAGGTAGCGAAGTGGCGACAGCGCGCGGCATTACATAAGACTATTAAGATGCGGCCTGATTTGCTTGAAAAAGCCTCGATGACCGATGAGGAAGATGATTTGAAAAATTTGATTACAGAGTAATTACGACTGAGGTGAATGACAATGAATAAACTGGACACCCTAGAAAAGGCACAATTAAAAAGTAATATCCCTGATTTCATTTCTGGCGACACGATTCGTGTCCATGTGCGGATCAAAGAAGGCGAGAACAAAGAGCGTTTACAGGCATTCGAGGGCGTCGTGATTGCGCGCAGAGGCAAAGGCGTAAGCGAAACCATTACTGTCCGTAAGACATCCTTCGGAGTTGGTGTTGAGCGCATCTTCCCCTTGCACGCGACGATCATCGATCACATTGATGTCATCAAGCATGGCCGTGTGCGCCGCGCCAAACTTTACTTCCTGCGCAAATTACGTGGTAAGGCCGCGCGCATCCGTGAACGCGATACCCGCACGCAGTCCTCGGCTCAGGCTGCAGGCAAAAGCGAAAAATAGGAAGATGGAAGTTGAAGGCCGAGGAGAGCCCTCTCCTCGGCCGTTATTTACCTCACATGCCCCGCATCAAATTTGGGCATTGGCTCGAAATCCGGCCCTAAGAGAGAAAACGAAACCAACTAAATAAACCTTAGCGGGTGAGTTTCATTCATGCGCCGTAATGACTAAAGTCCAAGAGAGAACGCGAAACACGCGAAATGATGCGAAACACGCGAAATTTTTGGCTTTTTCGCGTGTTTCGCATC
>JAKEHZ010000045.1 GCA_022614735.1 Acidobacteriota bacterium
CAATCTGTAGAACCTCGTGTGGGCCAACCTTCAGCATAATACTGTCAGTCGCGAGTCGTAACCCCCAACGGTCTGGCCCATGCTTGTGAGCAAGCATTATTGATCTACCTAGCGATTCCATTACATCATTCCAGTGTTGTTGCGGAATGATACTGCGACACGCTACTTCAGGATCAACAGAAGATTTGGAAGAAAGGGCATGTTTTTTATTATTTGCTTTTTCCATAACAATTGTTTTAGGAGCCAGATAATAAATAAACCTCACAGAGATCTTTATCAAGAAAAAACTCTCGCTATCCCGTTAACGACACACATTCGGGCATATCCGCATGATTTCTCTGTTTAACTGAATGTTGCTTCAGATCAGCCTGCACCTTCGTTTCATAACTCACAATAGGTGGAGCGCTCTCAAAATTGAGCCTATAGAAAACCTCACGAACACACTCAACGTCTCGCATACAGTAAAGCGCTATCTCCTGCTCGCGGCCGCTGAGCCAGGCGTCAAAAACAAGACTGCCGTCGATCCCCCTGCCTTTTGGGCTGCTCATTCCCAACGCTAATGCCAGATCGTTGAGCGAGACTCGATGCCGCCAGCAACTCCACTCCCACATAGTGTCAAATATAGGCTGGCGTTGATAACGCCGGAACGGTATCTGCAAGCTGGGCTTGATCTGATGGATAATTGAGCGCTTTACGATGAATGGCAGGTCGAAATCGAGAACGTTATGGCCGACAATGACATCACGATTGAGGTTGAAGCCTTGCATCAGTTTCCAGAAGGCCCTCAAAGTGCGTTTCTCATCCAGATGGAAGGTCAGAGATTCCGTGTTGCGGCCGAGAAGGCCGTGATGAATCAACTCGCCATCTTCTTCCAGGATGATACCGATGGTTAACACACGACCGAATTCGCCATGCAGTGCCATTTCGCGAATATTACCTTCCGCCAGTTGATCGACTTCAGCTTCATTCTCGACTGAAGTGTTCGCCGACTGCTGCAGACCACTCTTCAACGCGATTTTATGGAGATCGCTTTCGGTGGGTGGGAGTGTCTCAATATCTAAAAAAATCCTTTTTGCCAACGTGCTATCCTCCTGGGTTTTTTGGCTGAGTTTTATGGCTAAGGTGTGAGGCTGAGATAACTCCTGGTCAGTATTCCAGGTTGAGTAAGGATTCCTCGCCGTAAATTAGAAGCTCTGCCTCAGTCGCTAGACGCCGCATCTGCAGAAATTCCGGTTCAACATCCCCGCACCCGGATATCTCCTGGTACGCAAGGGTAAGAGCCTCATGAAGGTAACTTTTCCTGCAGCGGTTATTGAGTATGTCAACAAGGTCGGGTGTTCTGGGCATTCTGGAAAACTCCTTTTAAGTTTTTTGCAGCACTCTGATTCTCACTCGCTATGCCAATATTGCATCTGGCGTGCCATTAACTGTCGTCTTGAGATGAAAGGAGTTAGGGCTGTCTGGATGTGGGCCGAACATGAGGAAGATAAATTTTCTTGTGCATCTACAAATGATTTTGTAGTCTGCATTCATGAAACGAACATTAGTTGCATGGATTGGGCATACAGATTTGCGTGCGGCCAGAGGGGATGCGGCATCAATTCCAGGCCCGATCGGATCAGCGATAGAGAAGCGGAATTATGGCAGCATAGCTCTCTTGAGCAATCTCTCTAAATCCGAAAATAGCGAGTATGTGAAATGGCTGAAAAGCCGTACGCAAACACCAATCAATCTATATCAACTTGCCCTATCCAGCCCGATGAATTTCGGCGAAATCTATCGAGGTGTGGTGGATGTTATTGAAAAGCTACGCGATAACAGGGGCAGCATACCTGATCTCACTTTTCACCTGAGCCCTGGCACCTCGGCGATGGCAGCCGTCTGGATTATCCTTTCCAAGACTCGTTTCCCCGCTGAGCTGATAGAAGCCTCAAAACAGGAAGGCGTCCACACAACATCTATCCCGTTTGATATCTCGGCCGAATTTATCCCTGATTTGCTCCGCCGTCCCGACGAAGAATTGAAGCGCCTGACTCCGGGTTTGCCTCCAGAGACTCCACTATTTGCAGACATCATTCACCGCAGCAGCCAGATGAAACAGGTTATTGAATTAGCGCGGCGCGTAGCCGTTCACAAGGTTCCCGTATTGATCGAAGGCGAGTCGGGCACCGGCAAGGAACTGATGGCGAGGGCGATTCACCGCGCCAGCCTTCAACGAGACAAACCATTCATCGCCGTTAATTGCGGCGCTATACCTGCGGAGCTAGTCGAATCCGAGCTCTTCGGACACGAGAAGGGAGCATTCACCGGCGCCAGTCAGAAACGGTTCGGGCATTTTGTCAAAGCAGATGGAGGGACGATCTTTCTTGATGAGGTTGGTGAGTTGCCTTTACCCGCTCAGGTCAAGCTGCTCAGAGTAGTCCAAGAGCAGGAAATCATGCCCGTGGGTTCCAGCCATCCCAGCAAAGTTGATGTACGGGTAATCAGCGCCACCAATCGCACGCTGATCAACGAAGTTGCGCAGGGAGGTTTTAGGGAAGATCTTTTCTACCGGCTGGCAGTATTTATCCTTCACCTACCTCCGCTGCGCGATCGCGAGGGCGATGTGGGCTTGCTGATCGATAAATTACTTCTGGAGGTGAATGAGCAGATTACCGAACTCTCTTCTGAGCACAAAAAACTTTCTCCCGGCGCAAGAAATCTTCTGCTGGGCTATAACTGGCCAGGCAATGTCAGGGAAATGAAGAATACATTGCTACGCGCGGCCGTAATGTCATCCGGGCAGCGGATCACTGAAGATGAAATCCGCCAGTCTATCTTTTCGCCTCCGGCCCAAGACCGAGATCAAATAGTCAACCGTTCACTTGATAACGGGTTCAGTTTGCAAAAGGTGCTTACCGAGGTGGCTCAGCACTATCTGCGCAGAGCGCTGAAACAGGCTCACGGCAACAAGTCAGAAGCAGCCAAACTCGTTGGCTTGCCAAGCTATCAAACATTCACTAACTGGCTTAAGAAATACGATATGGAAAATGGCTGATCATTAGACATGTTGCAATAGTGAGCGATCTTGTGATTATTATTTGAGGTATACATATTGATGTGTATAATTAACTGCCTATGACCGAGACCGGGGCAGAGAAGCTGCTGACCTTTGTAGAGACCTCGGTCTTTGTGGAACAACTGGCTGAGTTGGCTGGTGAAGCGCAAATGGAATTGCTTTACGCCATCCAGGATGATCTCCTGCTTTATCCAGAGCGCGGAGATCTGGTGAAGGGACTCGGCGGCGCACGTAAGGCGCGAGTGGCAGATCCGAATAAAAAGGGTGGTAAAAGTGGCGGGTTTCGTTATCTGTATCTCTACCTCGAATTGCGCGGGCGGATTCACCTGCTTTATCTCTATAGTAAGCGGGAACAGTCGGATCTTAGCGATGATCAGAGGAAGCAAATCTCCGCGTTGGTTGAAATTCTGAAGAAAGCCGGGAGAAAGAAGTGATGAAGAAGGAAAAGTTTGATCGATTGAAAAAATCAATGGAGCAGGCTATTGCTTATGAGCGTGGCGATGCGGAAGCCGGGCGGGTTACTGTCCGGGAACAGCCGGTGAAGAAGTTGCGAATCAATATCATGCTTGACGAGGACATCGTCGAGCACTTTAAACGCCGCGCCGCTCGCCCCAATACCGCACCTTACCAGACGCAGATCAACCAGGCTCTGCGGGAGCTCATCGGGAAGTCCAGCCAGGAGTACGTAGAAGATACCCAGGTGGAGAAAATAGCTGACCGAATTGCTGAGAAGGTTGCTGAACGACTCCGTCGAGGGAAGAAGAGAAAGGCGGCCTGATTCCTAAGCTGCCCTTCTTGCCTGCAAGCCTGCAAGATGCCTGCGCTCGCAGGTTTTCTCAATGACTATTTCCTATCAGCTTTGAGTTGCGTCTGCGACAGCAGTCTGTCCGATCTTGAAAATATCCACTTTCGTCTCCTGGCACTTTCGTAGGTTGAGGTCAAACAGACCTATATCGAAATAGGTATTCGGCTTTTGGTAAAGATCCAGCCCTCTTCCGATCTTGATGACCCAACCATTATCGAGCCTGATCTCGCGGTCGTGCAGGTTGGGATTGATCTGAACATTCAGGATGACATCAACTTCAAGCAAGCTCTGCTTCAGATCGTCTAATTTACTCTCCACAAAAGCAACATCAGAATCGGGGTCAAATCTGGTGATCAAATTGATTTGCTTCACAGCCCCAAATTTGAGGAGGGTTTCACAGAACCTGACGAGGTTCTGGATCTGATGCGTCAGACGAATATAACTGTCTTCAACCGTAACCTCCTTAACACCCCTTAAATACGGACCCATGATCGACTCGTAACTATACCCTGTAGCATCGTAAGTGATCGTGTAGTGCTGTTCTTTCAGTTCAGGCTGAGCTGTCTCAATTTGCTCATCGAGCTGTGAAACTCTGCTGTCAGTTGTCTCAGCTTTCTCGGTATCAGCATCCGTGGCAGTGGAATCGACACCTATCACCCTCTCGTGTGCCTCAGATTCTTTTCTTTGATATTTGCGCGCAGGTCTTTGTGTCGCAGGCGCATCTTTAGATTCCGGGCAATAGACGATGACCTCTTCGCCGTTGATCTTGAAGTATGAAAGACTGATCTTCGCAAACTCGTCATCGGGTTTACGCTTGTTCATCTGCTCTTTTACGCGCCGGCGACACTCCACCGCGTAGGCGACGTATTCTTCGAATTCGTCATCGTTGGGCGGGACGACCGGATGCAATATCTTAAGTAGAGCGCAAACAGTCTTCTTAATTCCTTTTTCATCGCGCCCTTCGACCGACTTACCCAATCGAATTCGCCTGGTCACTTCCTCGTATCGATTCGAATGCGCGAACTGGTGATGAAATGCCTCGGCCAGGTAATCAGTGATGAACCCATAATTATTGGTCAAAAACTCACTGCTGTTTTTGGGCATCTCCCAGCCGGGCAGGTAGCAGGCCAAACGATCCATTACAGCCAGGTCGAATTCCAGCGGCAGAGGCTGGAACAGGTCGAAGACGGGAGAATTGACGATCTGATCAATCGAAAGATCGATATTCCCGACGAATGCCAGACTGGCATCGGCAATAACTTCTACCCCGCGTGAGAATCGGCCGTTGGCCATATAATCTTTCATGATCTGGATAGTGTCAGGGTCCCGCACTTTGATACCGGCCACCTCATCGAACGCGACTGTATCCCAGAACCCGACCAGGCCGACCTTCCCACGGGCATTGTTGTAGAAGAGTGTCGCCTTTGTCGCCTGTCCGCCGCTGACCAGCGTCGAGTAGGGTGAAAACTCACTGAAGAAGTACGACTTGCCTGTCCCGCGTGGCCCAAGTTCGATGAAGTTGAAGTTTGATTCGACCAGGGGAGCCAACCGCGCAATGAAATGGAGTTTGACCCGGTGGGAGAATTTGCCCGGTTCCAGCCCTACCGACCGCAGAATTACATCCAGCCACTCGTCACGCGTAAAAGCACTACGCCCATCTGCGTATTGGTCAAAGTCGAAGCGGCTGAGTTGGATCGGCCGCAGGTCTTCGATGTAAAAGGCGTAATCATCCTCCTCGACTTCGTTATGGACGACAGTGACCTCGGCCCAGATGCCCCCCTCCAGTAAGCGGTCGGTGTCCTTATAATATTTGTGGCCGATCGCGATGCGCCGCGAGTTGAAATTCTCAAGAGCTGCCCAGTGTCGCTTCTCCTTCTCGACGTAGTTGACATGCACTTTGTCTATGAAGCGGTGTTTTCCCTTGGTCGCGACTTTCGATTGTGCAGCATTGGATTCGTCCGGGCGCACATAGTTCTCTTGCAGCGTGGCAAGCACGGCTTCCATGCCTGCCTCGATCTCCGCCTGGTCATTGCTGGCGCAGTATTTGGCCAGCAGAAATTCCAGCACGAAAGTTGGAACATTGGTGCCCTTCTTGATCCGGTGGAGCAGTTCTTTGCGTACCACCTTGCCTTCGAAGACTTCATTCAGTTTTTGATCTAATGCATCCATGATTTACTCAGAGTCTTACTTCAAGTAAGCAGTTTCCAGACTCAATCTGCTAAAGACATGCAGTGTTTTCGGATCGAGGGCTTTGACGGTAAAGATGCCCTCGAAATCAGGCAGCATCTTCAACACGACGGACGTAGGCTGATTGGGTTTCAGGGCTATGGTATGCGTGGCCGCGTTCACCTCTCCTCCCGGTCGTGGTTCCCCAACGACCTCATCCTTTGCGTCGTGTGCCTCCAGTAGGATTTCAAACTGCTGCATAAACAGGTCCTCAGTGTACAGAGCGATCTCGATGACGGGTAACTGTGTGGTGATCTTCTTCGCTCCCTTCTTATATGACAGCTCAACTTTGACCTTATGCTTATCGGGGGCGGAAGCCGGCTCCATTCGCACCACCATCACCGGAACCACAGCTTCGGGCAGCGAGGCCCCGCCGTGAAAATAGAGATGCCCGTCACGGTACGGTGCAATGCTTCTCGGAACAGCGCAGCGCGAGAAAGTGCCGCGAATTCCCAGCCGCTCCGCACCAATGACCAGATTATTGCCATCGGATTCGCCCTCGCCCAATAGCAATCGGTCATGAGCATTGACCAGCCAATCGCCGGCTGGTTTCTTACAAACGTCACCGGCCTCGGCATGCGTGTTTAGAACGAATCCATGATCGGTCGCAATGACTGCCTCCTGAAAACCACGCTCGCGCAGCTTGTGCAGTGCCACACGGATCATCTTCAAAGTTTCCAGTATTATACCGAGCGTTGTTTCCGGATTACTCTCAAGATGACTATCAATCTCCTGGCTGCGGATGACCATTAGTTCTACTGTGGGGTCGATTTTACTTTTACCCCTAACAAATTCGTTCAGCCTCATCTCAGCAAAACGGTCGCCCAGGCGTTTGCGTAGCACATCCATTCGCTGGTTGACATTGGACACCGTCGCATCGGCCAGTTTCGGTACCAGCCCGTCGTTCACGTAGTCCAGCGATAGATCGGCCTTCGCGCCCGGTAAGAGGCTGGCCATTCCCACCGCCGTGATCGAAGGCAGCTGAGCATAGGCTGCGTGTAACTCGACGGCTCCGTCATTGGCGATCTCCTTCTCCAAAGCCACGCCCAGCTCATATCTCAGCGCATCGACCATAAAGTAAGCAACTTTGCGGCCACGATCCTTCAATCGCTCGCCGACGAAGCGGTCATACACATCCGCGTTCGCCAATCGGCCGGCCGGCGGCCATCCGGCTGTTTCAATGTGTTTCATGAAGACCGTCTGCACTTTCTG
>JAKEHZ010000307.1 GCA_022614735.1 Acidobacteriota bacterium
CCCGAACCTTCTGCCACAGCTCGCCAGGATAGTGATGCGCACGATGGTTCTGGAGCTGAATGTTGCTCGAGTTCAGGGCCTTTTGAAGGGCCAGACGGCAGGGGAACGCTTCCAGGACTATTTTAATCGACTGTCTAACCCGGCAAAAGCGCTGGCAATTCTACGGGAATACCCTGTTCTGGCGCGCCAGCTTGCTTTATGTGTCAACTACTGGGTGGCAAATAGTCTGGAGTTTCTCAGTCGTCTTTCCGTCGATTGGGAAAAACTGACGGTCTTGACCGGCACTGAATGCGACCCGGGGGCACTTACGGAGGTTGCGGGAGGGATGGGTGACACGCATCGTGAGGGACGGTCAGTTATTATTGCCACTTTCAGCTCCGGTCTCAAAGTCGTTTATAAACCACGTTCACTGGCTGTAGATAAACATTTCAGTGGACTCCTAACCTGGATCAACTCTTGCTGTATTCATCCGCAATTCCGGGTCTTGAAGGTTATGGAATGCGTAAATTATGGTTGGACCGAATTCGTTCCGGCGAAAGTCTGCAATTCACCGGAAGAGTTGAGCCGATTTTATGAAAGACTTGGAGCCTGTCTCGGAATATTGTTTGTGTTGGATGCTACCGACATTCATCACGAAAATCTGGTTGCCTCCGGAGAATATCCGGGCATGGTCGACCTTGAGTCGTTGTTCCATCCGCATATAACTACATTGCGAGGCGCGCCTGCTCTCGAATTCTCCCGCCGCGCAATAGAACGGTCCGTGTTGCGGGTAGGGTTATTGCCGCAGCAAATCTGGGTCAATGCCGAAGGGGAGGGGATTGACATTAGTGGCATGGGAGGTATGGAAGGGCAAATAACTCCGTTTCCGGTCCTGGTTTCTGATCATGAGGGAACAGACGAAATGCGCTTCGTCCGTAAACGCATAGAATTTGGGGCCGGCCAAAATCATCCCATTTGGGATGGCAAGACAGTGGGGCCGGAGGAATATGCAGATGAGATAATAAATGGTTTCAGCACGGTTTATCACCTTATCGTCAGTCACAGAGATGAGTTCTTGGCAGATGACGGGCCTCTAGCTGCCTTCGCGAACGATGAGGTGCGGTGTCTCGTCCGGCCGACCAGAATCTATGGGAAAATACTCGATGAAAGCTACCATCCGAATGTGTTGCGCAGTGCTCTTGATCGCGACCGGCTCTGTGACTGTCTGTGGATTGGCCTTGAGCATCACCCTGAGCTGATGAGGTTGATTCCTTTTGAGCAGGCCGATCTGAAGCGAGGGGATATTCCATATTTTGCTTGCCGCCCCAATTCCAGGCATCTCTGGAGTTGCACGGGTGAACAAATTTCAGACTTCCTGCAAGGTACGAGCCTGAATATGGTGCGGGAAAAAATTCTGGCGCTTTCAGAAGAAGACCTATCGCGTCAGATCTGGTTCATCCGCGGTTCCCTTGCGACGACCCGAGAGACAAAGCCTCCTGTTGCCACAATCGCTGATGCGCCACACGAATCTACACCTGCCAATAGCGATGCTCTAATTCGTGCAGCCTGCCTGATCGGTGACCAATTGGAAGCAATTGCTTACCGCAGCGATGAGTTTATCTCCTGGACCGGGCTCACAATGATTCAAGAAAAATGCTGGTCCATATTGCCCGTCGGTACAGACCTCTACAGCGGACTGACGGGGCTATCTCTATATTTTGCATATCTGGGCGAGGTCACGCAGATAGAGCGATATCGTAAGCTGGCAATGTTAGCTCTGAACACTGCCAGCCGGAAGCTGGACGAGGCCTGCTCTCTCCGTTCCAACAAACCTTTCTCCGTTGGAGCATTCTCCGGAGAGAGTGGCCTGATCTATTTGCTCACTCATCTTGGGGCACTCTGGTGTGATCCAGAATTGCACGAAGAAGCAGAGGTTCGGCTCAAACTCCTGGAAGACAGTATAGAGTTAGATAGGAGCTTCGACATTCTAGGAGGGGTTGCCGGCTACCTCTGTGTTTTGCTCAACCTCTATGGTCACACATCTTCATCTGAAGCGCTGGAGAACGCCCTGCAATGTGCGGATCACCTGCATAGTAACGCTCAGCCCATGTCGCAAGGGGTCGCCTGGCCAACCTGGGGTAAGATATCGACAGCGCCACTCACCGGGTTTTCTCATGGCACTGCCGGGATTGCGTACGCACTTTTACGTTTGGCTTATCTGACGGGCGAGGGTCGTTCTCGCCAGCTGGCATTGGATGCCATTGCTTACGAGCGCAGTCATTTTATACCACAGGAAGGGAACTGGCGTGATCTGCGAAAGTCGGCGGGGACATCCGGTCCTATGACAGCCTGGTGTCACGGTGCGATGGGGATCGGGCTGGCGCGATTGCTGGGGCTATCCTGGGTTGATGATGAGGAGATACGCGCGGAAATTGAGGTGGCGCTTGAAACAACATCCCGGCGCGGTTTCGGTGGCAACCACTCTCTTTGCCACGGCGATCTTGGTAATCTGGAACTGCTGATGGAAGCGAGCCGGCTTGTGGAATACAGCCATTGGCGAGACAGTGCATATCAGACTGCCGGAACTTTGCTCGATTTCTCACAACGGTATGGTTGGGTTTGTTCTACACCCAATGGGATAGAAACGCCGGGATTGATGCTCGGACTAGCAGGCATTGGCTATGGATTACTGCGTTTGGCTGCTCCGGAGCAGGTGCCGTCGGTATTGGCTTTGCAGGGGCCGACTCAACAGTTGACCGTGAAAGGCCCGATGCCAGACTGAAGAGGGAAAACGGAACAAACGGAAATAACGGAACAAACGGAAAGTTTTTGGCTTTTTCCGTTTGTTCCGTTATTTCCGTTTGTTCCGTTTTCCCTCTTCAGCTTGCCGAAACTACTACTCTTCTTCTTCGAACTCGAAGTCTGCCTCCGGTAGCTCGAAATCAGCATCGGCTTCGACCACATCCTCATACTCGCCCTCCGGAACCTCCTCAAACTCCGATTCATCGAATTCAGGCTCCGGTTCGGGGATTGCTCGCGCATTTGTGGCCGCGACCATGGCGTCGATGTAGCTTTGAGTATCGTCAACCTCTTCGGCTTTCACTTCGCTCATTGTCGGGTCGGGAGCAACTTTGACTCTGCGGTAGTACTCCATCCCGGTGCCTGCCGGGATGAGGCGACCCATGATCACGTTCTCCTTCAGACCGCGGAGGTAATCCACACGGCCTGAAATCGCCGCCTCGGTCAGCACGCGTGTCGTCTCCTGGAATGACGCGGCCGAGATGAACGAATCAGTCGAGAGTGAGGCCTTCGTGATACCGAGCAGCAGTGGTTCGGCCACGGCCGGTTGTCCGTCCTGTGTTTCAACGCGGGAGTTTTCATCCATGAAGCGGAAGCGATCAACCTGTTCTTCGAGCAGGAACTCAGTATCCCCGACATCCTTGATGCGCACCCAGCGTAACATCTGTCGAACAATCACCTCGATATGCTTGTCGTTGATGTGTACACCCTGCAAGCGGTAGACCTCCTGGATCGCGTTGACCAGGTAACGCTGTAACTCTTCCATTCCGCGTACGGAGAGGATGTCGTGCGGGTTGAGCGGCCCGTCCATCAACGGCTCACCTGCGCGCACGTGATCGCCCTCTTGTACGTTGATATGCGTGCCGCGCGGTATGGAGTATTCGCGCTCTTCTCCCGTGTCACCCATTATAAGGATCTTCTGGGAGCCTTTGGTGACGTTACCGAACTTGACGCTACCGTCAATCTCGCTCATCACCGCCGTCTCACGGGGCTTGCGGGCTTCGAAAAGCTCCACGACACGCGGGAGACCGCCGACGATGTCCTTGGTGCGTGTGATTTCGCGCGGGATTTTGGCTATCACATCACCGGGTGCGACTTCATCACCATTGGACGTCATGAGGTTGGCTCGGATCGGCATCGAGTAGAACTTGAGTACCTTGCCGGCATCGTTCTTGATCTCGATTCGCGGCTGCCGTTTCTCATCGGGTGAGTCCATAACGATCGGACGCGTCAGGCCGGTCACTTCGTCAACCTCCTCGTGAACGGTCATGCCCTCGATCAGGTCACGCCAGTGAACCGTGCCGCCGACTTCGGTCAGAATCGCGAAGGTATAGGGGTCCCATTCGGCAAGCTTCTGACCTTCCTCGATGCGGCCACCGTCAGGAATCAAGAGTGATGCACCATAGGCGATCGGGTAACGCTCGACTTCGCGTCCACGATCATCGACGATCAAGACCGAGCCGTTGCGGTTCATCGCCACGATCTTCCCTTGGCGGCTGATGACTGTGTTGAGAGTGTCGTACCTGATGCGCCCGCTCTTGCGCGCCTCGTGCGACGACGCCTCTGAGACCTTAGACGCCGTTCCGCCGATGTGGAATGTACGCATTGTGAGCTGCGTTCCCGGCTCGCCGATCGACTGAGCGGCGATGACCCCTACCGCTTCGCCGATGTCGACCACTATGCCGACCGCGAGGTTTCGGCCGTAGCACTTAACACACACGCCGCGCCTCGATTCACAGGTCAGCACTGAGCGGATGCGCACACGCTCGATACCCGCATTCTGAATCTCGGTCGCGATGTCTTCCGTGATCTCTTCACCGCCGATAGCCAGGACTTCGCTGGTGATCGGGTCAATGACATCCTCCAGAGCCACACGGCCGATGATGCGCTCGCGGAGTCCCTCGATGATATCGCCGCCCTCGGTTATCGACTCTGCCCAGATGCCTTTGATCGTGCCGCAATCCTGCTCCGAGACGATGACATCTTGCGCAACGTCGACCAGACGACGGGTCAGATAACCCGAGTCTGCGGTCTTTAGCGCCGTGTCCGCAAGACCCTTACGGGCGCCGTGCGTAGAGATGAAGTACTGCAACACGTTCAGACCTTCGCGGAAGTTGGCGTGGATTGGCGTCTCTATGATTTCGCCTGACGGCTTGGCCATCAGACCACGCATCCCCGCGAGCTGGCGGATCTGCTGCTGATTGCCGCGCGCGCCGGACTCGGCCATGACCAGGATCGGATTGAGCTCGCGTGATTCCTTCTCGCGCTTGCTCATCTCTTTGAACATTTCGTCGGCGACTCTCTCAGTCACTTCAGACCAGATCGCGACGACCTTGTTGTAACGTTCACCGTTGGTGATGACGCCGTCCTTGTACTGTTGTTCGACCTTGGCCACCTCGTTTTCAGCTGCGGCCACCAGAGCGGGCTTGCTCGGCGGAGTGACCATATCGTCAATGCCGATGGAGAGGCCGGCCATGGTCGCGTGCAGGAAGCCGAGGTCCTTGAGCTTGTCGAGCATCAGCACCGTGGTTTGATGACCCAGTCGCAGGAAGCAGTAATTGACGAGGATCTGCAGGCCTTTCTTTTTGAGCGTCCCATTGACGTAGGGCATATCGGGCGGCAGGGCGTCATTCAGTATGACGCGGCCAACGGTCGTGTTGATAGTCCGGTTAACATCGTGAATCGTAGCCTTGATCACGTCTTGATTGTCACGCTCGTTGTCGAGGTCGATCAACTTGCCTTTATACCGCAGACGGATCTTGGTTTGCGTCGTGACTTCTTTGTAATCGAGCGCGAGCAAAGCTTCTGCGCTGTTCGCGAACGCGTGTCCTTCGCCCTTCGCGCCCTCAACTGCGCGCGTCAGGTAGTAGCAACCCAGGACAATGTCCTGCGACGGGACAGCGATCGGCTGCCCGGAAGCAGGGGAGAGGATGTTGTTCGAAGACAGCATCAGCACTTGGGCTTCGATCTGTGCCTCGGGCGAGAGCGGGATATGGACCGCCATCTGATCACCATCGAAATCCGCATTGAACGCGGTACATACCAGGGGATGTATCTTGATCGCCTTGCCTTCGACCAGCACTGGATCGAACGCCTGAATGCCCAGCCGGTGCAGCGTAGGAGCGCGGTTGAGCAACACCGGGTGATCTCTAATCACCTTCTCGAGGATATCCCATACGACCTCATCCTGTTGCTCGACCTTCTCTTTGGCTTGTTTTATGGTTGCGGCATGGCCTTCGGCTTCGAGCCGGTTATAGATGAACGGTTTGAACAGCTCGAGCGCCATCTTCTTTGGCAGACCACATTGATGCAACTTCAGCTCGGGTCCGACAACGATCACCGAGCGGCCCGAGTAATCGACGCGCTTGCCCAGCAGGTTCTGCCGGAAACGACCCTGCTTGCCCTTCAAGGTGTCCGAGAGCGATTTCAGCGGGCGGTTGTTGACGCCACGGAGCACACGGCCCCGTCGCCCATTGTCGAACAATGCATCGACGGCTTCCTGCAGCATGCGCTTTTCGTTGCGGACGATGACCTCGGGCGCTTTCAGCTCGATCAGCTTCGAGAGACGATTGTTACGGTTGATGACGCGACGATAAAGGTCATTCAAGTCCGAGGTGGCGAATCGTCCGCCATCGAGCGGAACGAGCGGGCGAAGCTCGGGTGGGATGACCGGGATAACATCGAGAATCATCCATTCGGGTTTGTTGCCTGATTTGCTGAATGAATCTACGACCTTGAGCCGCTTGGAGAATTTGAGCTTCTTCTGCTGGCTCGTCTCCGTCTTCATCCTGTAACGCAGTTCTTCTGCGAGCTCCTCAACCTCGACTTTCTGAAGCAGAATCTTGATCGCCTCAGCGCCCATCCGAGCAACTTCCTCATTGAACTTGCCGGGGAATTCCTGCCGCAGTTGGCGATAGCGCTCATCAGTGAGCATCTCGCGCTCTTTGAGCGGCAGACCGAGACTTTCGATCTCGTCTTTGTCCGCGACGACGATGTAATTCTCGAAGTAGAGAACCTTTTCAAGCTCGCGCAGCGGAATGTCGAGCAGATGGCCGATACGCGAAGGAAGCCCTTTGAAAAACCAGACGTGCGAGCATGGGCTTGCGAGCTCGATGTGCCCGAGTCGCTCGCGGCGGACCTTCGCCTGAGTGACTTCGACGCCACACTTGTCACAGATCACGCCGCGATGCTTCATTCGTTTGTATTTGCCGCATAGACACTCCCAGTCGGTGACCGGGCCAAAGATGCGTGCGCAAAACAGCCCATCGCGTTCCGGCTTAAAAGTCCGATAGTTGATTGTTTCAGGTTTGGTAACGTGGCCATGTGACCACGAACGAATCTTTTCTGGCGAGGCGAGACTGATGCGTATCGCCTCAAAGTCCGGTGTCAGAGTTTTTTCGCCTGAGTATCTAAACACAGTTCCCTCCCACGTACGGATTGCGGACTGCGGATTGCGGATTGCGGATTGGTAGTTCGTATTCAATCCGCAATCCGCAGTCCGCAATCCGCAATCAATTTATGCTTCCTTCGGTTCCCGCTGTCGCAACTCAACGTCCAGACACAGCGATTGCAATTCGCGAATCAGGACATTGAACGATTCGGGCAATCCCGGTTCGAAATCAGATTCGCCTTTGACAATGGCCTCGTAAATCTTCGAGCGTCCGGCAACGTCGTCCGATTTCGCCGTCAGCAGCTCTTGCAGGATATGAGCCGCACCGTAAGCTTCTAACGCCCAGACCTCCATCTCACCAAAGCGCTGGCCGCCGAACTGCGCCTTGCCACCCAGCGGCTGTTGCGTGATGAGCGAGTAGGGGCCAATCGAACGCGCATGGATTTTGTCATCCACAAGATGCGAGAGCTTGAGCATATAAATGAAACCGACGGTCACCTTCTGCTCGAAAGGCTCGCCGGTCATACCGTCGAAAAGAAAAGTCTTGCCCGATTCGTTGATCATCGGCGGCGTGTTCTCAGCATCCAGCTTCTCGTTGGCCTCGCGCAGGAATCGTTTGATCTCGGTCTCCGCAGCGCCGTCGAAAACCGGGGTGGCGAATCGCAGCCCGAGCACCTGGGCGGCCCAGCCCAGATGCGTTTCGAGAATCTGTCCGACGTTCATACGCGATGGCACACCAAGAGGATTGAGCACTATCTCAACGGGGGCTCCATCGGGCAGATATGGCATGTCCTCTTCGGGAAGAATACGCGCGATGACGCCTTTGTTTCCGTGACGTCCGGCCATCTTGTCGCCGACCGAAAGCTTACGCTTCATGGCGATGAAGACCTTGACCATCTTGATAACGCCGGGCGCGAGCTCATCGCCCTTCTTGATCTTCTCGATCTTCTCCTGATAGAGGTGATCCAGGATGGCGATTTGACGCTCGGTGCGTTGTTCCAGGTCTTTGATCTCCGTTGCCACGTCACGCGCCCCACTGACTTCGATCTTCTTCAGAGCGCCGATATCGAGGCCTTCGAGCATATCACGACCCAGCTTGGAGCCTCTGGTAGCGATGGTGCGGCTTCTGAAGACCAGGTCGGCTTCGAGCTTGCGGCCTTCGAGCAATTCGTAGATGCGCTTGTTGCGTTCTTCTTCGAGGATGCGGATTTCATCATTGAGGTTCTTCCGCAGCTTCTCTTCTTCAGCCGATTCGATCGTTAGACTGCGGATATCCTTATCCTGACCTTTGCGAGTGAAGATCTTAACGTCGACAACAGTGCCTTCGATGCCGGGCGGGCAAGTCAGTGATGCATCACGCACATCACCAGCCTTCTCCCCGAAGATGGCGCGGAGCAGTTTCTCTTCCGCGGTCAATTGCGTCTCACCCTTAGGCGTGACCTTGCCGACGAGGATCGACCCGGGCTTGACGTATGCGCCGATGCGTATGATGCCGCTCTCATCGAGGTCGCGCAGAGCAGCTTCGCCGACATTCGGAATATCGCGTGTGATCTCTTCCGGACCGAGCTTGGTATCGCGGGCTTCGATTTCCAGCTCTTCGATGTGGATCGAAGTGTAGTAATCGCCCTTAACCATCTTCTCAGAGATGAGGATCGCGTCTTCGAAGTTGTAACCTCGCCATGGCATAAACGCCACGAGCACGTTACGACCAAGCGCGAGCTCGCCTCCATCGGTGCATGGCCCGTCGGCGATGACATCGCCTTTTTTGACCCGCTGCCCCTTGCGAACTATCGGCTTCTGGTTAATGCACGTGTTCTGGTTCGATCGCTTGAATTTGATCAGTGGATAGATGTCCGCCGTCACTTCGCGTGAGAGCGTGCCGTCAACGTTGTGATCAACACGGATGATAATACGCTCTGAGTCGACCACGTCGACTACGCCGTCACGTTTTGCCACTACGACCGCGCCGGAATCCTGTGCGGTCACTGTCTCCATTCCGGTGCCGATCAGCGGTGCTTCAGCCCGCAGCAACGGCACAGCCTGACGCTGCATATTCGATCCCATCAGCGCGCGGTTCGCGTCGTCGTTTTCGAGGAAGGGGATCAAGGAGGCGGCGACGGAGACGAGCTGTTTGGGTGAGACATCAAGGAATTGCACTTCCTCGCGCGTGGCGAGAATGAACTCGCCGGCTTTACGTGCGTTAACGCGTTCATTGACGATATGCCCGTTCTTGTCAACCTCGATGTTCGCCTGGCCGATGACATATTTGTCCTCTTCCCAGGCAGACAAATAGAACGGGTACGGCTCAAATGTGGCGGGCTTATGGCCGTCTGCCAGTTTCCTGTTGGCAGACATGGCCTTGCTCTCTTCGACGTGATCCCCAGGTTTGAAACCCGTATCGCCCGGGTTGAGGATCTTCACGTAATCGAGGACGCGGCCACTTTCAACTTTGCGGTAAGGCGATTCGATGAAGCCGAATTCATTAATGCGCGCGAAGCATGAGAGGCTGGAGATCAGACCGATGTTCGGACCTTCGGGCGTCTCGATCGGACAGATGCGGCCGTAGTGCGTTGGGTGCACGTCGCGGACCTCGAACCCCGCGCGCTCGCGGCTCAGACCGCCCGGGCCGAGAGCCGAAAGACGGCGCTTATGCGTGATTTCAGAAAGTGGATTGGTCTGATCCATAAACTGCGAAAGCTGTGATGAGCCGAAGAATTCACGAACCGCGGCGGTCACGGGCTTCGCATTGATCAGGTCGCGCGGCATTGCCGTCTGCATCTCCTGATGGATTGACATCTTCTCTTTGATTGCGCGCTCCATTCGGACGAGGCCCAGTCGGAACTGATTCTCGAGCAGCTCGCCAACGGCTCGCACACGACGGTTTCCGAGATGGTCGATGTCATCGTCGCTGTAGAAGACCGTTCGGCCATCGCGAGTTTTCTGCTCGCCAGTGACGCGTTTGAGCTTGAGCACATACTCGATCACGTCGAAGAAGTCCTGCGGCGAAAGCAACGGATCATCAAGACGATCGCGCTCCGGCCGCCCCATCTTGATGTTGAACTTCAAACGGCCGACGCGTGAGAAGTCGAATTTGCGTGCGTCGAAGAACATCCCATGGAAGAGTGCAGTCGATGTATCGAGAGTCGGCGGATCACCCGGCCGCATCTTGCGATAAATCTCGATCAGCGCTTCCTGTGGAGTCTTGATCGCATCTTTCTTGACGGTTTGGCTCATGACAGGACCGACGTCGTCCTTTTCGGGGAAGAAGACCTCGAAAGATTCGATCCCCGCATCAATAACCTTTGCAATAGTTTCCGGGGTCAATTCTGTATTGCTTTCGGCAATAACTTCACCGTCGCTGGTGTTGACCAGGTCGGTCAGGGTATATGAGCCGGTAAGGTCGCCGACCTGGACTTTGATCTCGCTGACGTTGGCGTGAACGATGGCTTCATAAGCTGACTGGCTGATTTTCTTACCGCTCTTAACGATCACTTCGCCTCTCCTGTCTGTGATGTCGGATGAGGCGCGTGTCCCAACGACACTCGGGCTGACATGCCAGAAGAGCTGATTGTTGGCGACGCGAATCTTGTCAACAGTGTAGAAGGTGCGAAGAATGTCTTCATCGTTCTTCAGTCCCAGAGCGCGCAGGAAGATCGTCGCGAGGAACTTACGCTTGCGGTCGATGCGCACATAAAGCAAGTTCTTCGAGTCAAATTCGAACTCGACCCACGAGCCGCGGTAGGGAATCAGCTTAGCGAGAAAGTAGGTGTTATTCTGGGCTTTCTCGAAGAACACTCCGGGCGAGCGATGGAGCTGGGAGACAATGACACGTTCGGTGCCGTTAATAATGAAAGTGCCGTTATCAGTCATCAGCGGCAAATCGCCGAAATAGACCTCTTCTTCCTTGATGTCTCGGATTGATTTCTGTCCGGTCTCTTCATCCTTGTCCCAGACGGTCAGGCGTATCTTGACATGGAGCGGAACCGAGTAGGTCATTCCGCGCTCCTGGCATTCCTGGACATCGTATTTGTGCTTTAGGCCGACCGGTTCGCCGCAGTTATCACAGGTGTTGACAACGTTTCTGTTGTAAGTGCCGCACTGTTTACAGACAACATCATCAGAAGAAAGGGGATTAACTTTGATCACTGAGCCGCAATTACGGCAGTTCGCGCGCAAGTGATGTAGCCCCTGAAGCTGCCCGCACTTGCATTGCCAGTTGCCAATGCGATACTCGACAAATTCCAGCGACGAGGTGTCGCGGAAATCCGAAATCGGGAATGTTGATTTGAAGACCGCCTGCAAACCGGTGTTGTCGCGCTCGGGCGGCAAGAGGTCCATTTGCAGGAAGCGATCATAACTTTCACGCTGTACTTCGATCAGGTTGGGAATGCGGACCGACGTCTGAATCTTCGAAAAATCATAACGGGGGTTCTTCTCATTTC
The DNA here is from genome assembly GCA_022614735.1 of Acidobacteriota bacterium. GTDB lineage: Bacteria > Acidobacteriota > Blastocatellia > RBC074 > RBC074 > JAKEHZ01. The sequence continues at coordinate 11,611 of JAKEHZ010000307.1, forward strand.
CCCAACTCTGCCAATTCTGCCAATTCTGATTGCTCTCGCTTATTGCTGTCATAGGATTCTTCTCGATAGGCATTGCGAATTACGTCCTGTGGCGCAGTGGCTGAAAGCCCGAAGAGCCTCTCTTCTATCGGTCCCAGCCGGCACACTCTGCCCATTCCGCCCACTTTGAATGCGAAAGCGGCGGCAAGGGACAACACTGCCCCCGCCGCGCGCGTCGCGGTTGAAATTGTCGTCTTTGTAACTGAAGGTTGCCGATGCTCAATAACCTTGGAAGTATATGGAAAACTGCCCGCGCTGTAAAGGCGCAGACCTATTTTACCTATTTTGTCAAGGGCCAAGGTCGATAATCTGACTCAAAATCAGGTGAGGCCAACCTGCTCTTGATTGCTGATCGCGGATCGCGGATTTAATAGGAACTTCCTTATTAAATCCGCAATCCGCGATCCGCGATCAGCAATCAGAAGATTTACTTCAGTTCGACGGACGCACCAACATCAGTAAGTTGTTTCTTCATCTTCTCAGCGTCATCCTTCGAAACGCCTTCCTTGACCGGCTTCGGAGCACCATCAACCAGGTCTTTGGCTTCTTTCAAACCGAGGCCGGTCAGTTCACGTACGACCTTGATAACATTGATTTTGTTGGCGCCCGCTGCAGTCAGGACGAGATCGAACGAATCCTTCTCCTCAACTGCCGGGGCGGCGCCCGCACCCGCAGCCGCGCCACCAGCCATCATAACCGGGGCTACCGCTACCGCCGCTGAAACTCCAAATTTCTCTTCGAGTGCCTTCACTAATTCTGAGGCCTCTAACAGACTGAGGCCACCTATGGTTTCAACAAGATTTTGAATGTCCGCCATAACTTCTACAATTCCTCCTACGATGCCTGCCCGGTGTTTAGATTAGAGCAGGAATTAATTTCAGTTAACTCTCACGCCGCTTGATGCTTACAGCGGCGATCCCAGTTGACCATCATCGGGCATCACTCCGTTGTTGGTCTTTGGTGACGAGTTGCCGCGCACTGACATTGGCAGCGCGACTCAATAAAACCCAAATCTCGAATTTCAAGTCTCTTTCTGCTTGGCGATCTCATTGATGACGACCACCAGGTTGCGTGGTACGCCGTTGAGCGCCGTGGCGAGGCGTTGAGCCTGCGAATTGAGCAAGAACATCAGCCTACTGACCAGCTCCTCCTTCGATGGCATGCGGGCGAGCGCGTCAATATCCTTGATCTTGATGACGCGACCCTCGACAATACCGGCTTTGAAAGTGAGTTGCGCATTATCTTTCGCAAAATTGCTCAGGATTTTGGCCAGGCGGACAGGGTCTTTATCACTGTAGGCGATGGCCGTCATTCCAATGAAGTGCTCCTTCAATGGCTCGAGTGAAGTCCCTTCAACAGCAAGGCGACAGAGTGTGTTCTTGACTACGCGATAGTTCAACTGCGCTTCACGCAGTGCGCGGCGCAATTCCCAATCTTTTTCGACAGTCAATCCCTGAAAGCTGACAACGAGAGCGTTACCCGTCTTGCCGAGTTCCTCTCTCAGGGTGGCGATCTCTTTTTCTTTCTCTTCTCGTGTTTTCATGACTGATCTCTCGAATAAAATTCAAGCTCAATTCTCAAATTTGAGCCTAAAAAACTTCTATGCCCCGACTGAAGCCGGGTCCACCAGAATGCCGGGCCCCATCGTCGTCGAGACATTAACTTTTTTGACATATCTGCCTTTCGCCGTAGCCGGCTTGGCCCTGATCACTGCGTCAATCAATGCTTTGGCATTCTCAATGATCTTATCGGGAGAGAACGAGACCTTGCCGACGCCAACATGAATTACACCGGTTTTATCCACACGGTATTCAACTTTACCGGCCTTTGTCTCTCTGACAGCGCTCGCGATATCCGGCGTAACCGAGCCAGTCTTCGGATTCGGCATGAGGCCGCGCGGCCCGAGAATCTTGCCTAAAGTGCCGACCGAGCGCATGACATCTGGAGTTGCGATCAAGGCGTCGAAACCAAGATAACCACCTTTGATCTTTTCGACCAAATCATCACCGCCAACTTCATCAGCACCGGCTTCCTGTGCTTCGCGTTGCTTCTCCGGCGAGCCGGCGATGACAGCCACACGCTTGGATTTCCCGAGTCCATGCGGGAGAACGATGGTCCCGCGCACCAACTGGTCGGCTTTACGGGGATCAACCCCGAGCACCATTGTCACTTCTACCGTCTCGTCGAACTTGGCAAAAGAGATCTTCTTAGCAAGTGAGATGGCATCGGGCAGAGAATAGAGCTTGGCGTTCTCGACTTGAGCGAGTGCAGTTTTAAACTTTTTTCCAGCCATTAATTATTTCCTTTCAGGTCTTAGCGTGAGAGAGCCGGAACCAGTAAGACTGATGGGCCTCTCACTCCCTCTTAGAATTGCGAATTGCGGACCCTACTCATTGCGGATTGCGGATTGCGGATTGCGGATTTAAAAGGAAGCTCCTATTAAATCCGCAATCCGCAATCCGCAATCAGATGACCTCAAGACCTAGACTTTTCGCTGTACCTTCAATGGTGCGGATAGCCGATTCGAGATTATTTGTATTGAGATCGGGCATTTTAGTTTTGGCGATCTCCTCGATCTGTGCGCGAGTGATCGTCCCGGTCTTCTCTTTATTAGGTTTTCCCGAACCTTTTTCTATTTTCGCCGCCTTCTTCAGCAAATCAGCCGCAGGTGGGGTCTTCGTTATGAATGTGAAAGAACGATCTGCGTAGACCGTGATGACAACCGGGATTTTAACATCACCCATGTTTCCGGTCTTCGCGTTGAACTGTTTGCAGAACTCCATAATATTCACGCCTTGCGGGCCAAGCGCCGTGCCGATTGGCGGCGCCGGGTTGGCTTTTCCGGCAGGAACCTGGAGTTTAATATAACCCGTAATTTTCTTTGCCATAAGATCAGTTTTTGGTTTTCAGTTTTCAGTTTTCGTTTCAGAAAAATACGATCTGAAAACTGAAAACTGAAAACTATTTCTATCCCTCTTCCGCGAAGGAAACTTTCTCTACCTCTAAAAAACCCAATTCGACCGGGGTTGCGCGGCCGAAGATTGTCACGCTGACTTTGAGCATATTTTTGTCGTGATTGACCTCCTCGACATTGCCCATAAAGCTCGTGAACGGACCGTGCGTTATTCGCACTGTCTCCCCGCGTTCGAAGGTGAATTTAGGCTTCGGTTTTTCAGCCGCGATAGCGACGTGATGAACAATCTGATCCACTTCCTCCGGGGTGAGCGGCGTCGGTTTCTGACCGCCAACGAAGCTCGTCACTTTTGGAGTGCTTTTGATCAAATGCCAGGCCTTATCGGAGATTTCACCTTTCTCGTTGCATTCGATCTCGACCAGCACATAACCGGGGAAGAACATCCGCGTGCTCTCGACACGCTTCGATCCACGCATCTCGACCACTGTCTCGGTCGGGATCAGGACTTGTGTGACTTCATCCGTCATCCCGAACCCCTGGATGCGTATGTTCAAGCTATCGCGAACCTTCCGCTCGTAACCAGAATATGTGTGTATAATAAACCACTGCTTCGCCATGTCATCTCAGATTAAAAGAGCTAACCGAAAATCCATTTCGCTACCCACTCTATACCCACTATCAAATAGGAGAAGAAGATATCCGTAAGGAATAGGTAGAATGCGAAAAAGAAGATTGCAATTACGACAATGATCGTTGTGTTGACGACTTCATTGCGCACTGGCCACGATACTTTTTTCATCTCCAGCTTGACTTCGTGCCAGAACTGTCGAATGTTCGTGACCCAATTAGGCGACCTGGGACCTATTTGTTGCTCATTTGACTCCGTCGTCGCCCCGGACCCTTCGCGCGTACTCGATGTTGCCATTTTCTCACCTCAATCGCCGGTGATCCGACTTGGTTTCCCGCAATTCTATCAACACAGAGCATTGATCTGGCAGGGGTACCAGGATTCGAACCCGGACTTTCGGTTTTGGAGACCGACGTGCTAACCGTTGACACTATACCCCTAGATGAGACGGGGCTCCTGTGCGAGGATTCATCAGATTCGCCCAGTCGCCCAGCTGCTCAGTCTCCCCGTCTCCCGTCCCTACTTCGTCTCTTTATGTGCCGTATGTTTACGGCAAAAGCGACAAAATTTTTTAAACTCCAAACGCTGCGTGGTCTTCTTTTTATTCTTGTCAGTGACGTAATTGCGATTTTTGCAATCGCCACATTGCAACACGATATTGTCTCGCATAATTGTACATAGATGCTAGATGCTAGATGTTAGGAGAGCGTCCTAGCATCTAGCATCCAGCATCTAACCCCTATCCTCTATTCAATGATCTCCGAGATGGTGCCTGCGCCGACTGTGCGCCCACCCTCGCGGATCGCAAATCGCAGCCCCTTCTCCATCGCGATCGGCATGATCAGCTC
>JAKEHZ010000308.1 GCA_022614735.1 Acidobacteriota bacterium
CGGCTCCGGCCGCTCCGCCGTGGACCGCTTGTCGCTGTCGGTCCGGCGCGGCGAGATTCTGGGCCTCGCGGGAGTGGACGGCAACGGCCAGGTCGAGCTCGCTGAAGCGATCTGGGGCATCCGGCCCATTACCCTCGGCACCATCCTCCTCGACGACCAACCCCTCGTCCCATCGCCCCGTCTCCCCGTCCCCCCGTCCCCCAGTCTCCCCGTCCCCCGCTCTCCCGCTCTCCTACTCACCGATGCTGTTACGAAACAGGTTTTTTTACTCGCTGGCCGCCGTTGTTTCGATCATCATCGCCGGAACACTCGGCTATCACCTGCTCGAAGGCTGGTCGTTGTTCGACGGTCTATACATGACTGTCATCACACTCGCGACAATCGGTTATGGCGAGACTCATCCGCTGACGGCCGCCGGCCGCGCTTTTACGATCATTCTGATTGTCGTGGGCGTGGCGGTCTTTGGTTTTTTGATCTCGAGCCTCACGCAGGCGCTGATTGAAACTGAAATCGCATCCGCACTTGGGAGGCGCAAATTGTTTAAAGACATCAGCCAACTGAAGAATCACTTCATCCTCTGTGGTGCGGGTCGTGTGGGGTTGCGTGTCATCGATGAGCTGAAAAAGAAACACGTGGATTTTGTTGTCATTGAACGCGATGAGACTGTCGCCGAACGGCTATTGACAAAAGGGATCATGGTTTTGCTCGGCGATGCGACCGATGAGACGGTTCTCGAGGGCGCACAAGTAAGAAAGGCGCATGCTCTGATCACGGCGGCATCGAGCGATGCCGAGAATGTTTATATCGTCCTCACCGCGCGGGGAATGAATCCGGACCTATACATCGTCGCACGCGCCAACGACATTCCAGCCGAACGACAACTGTTGCGTGCCGGCGCGAATAAAGTTGTTTCGCCAGTTCTCATTGGCAGCCACCGTATGGCACAAGCCGTGCTTTCACCCGCCGTTGCTGATTTCATCGAATTGACAACGATGACCGAAACACTCGATCTGAATTTCGAACAGATTCACATTGGCGAAGATTCGCCACTCCATGGCAAGAAACTCAAAGACTCTGGCATTCGCTCTGAACATAACGCGATGATTGTTGCGATCACACCGAACGTGGGACCAATGATATTCAATCCTGACGGCGAGCAACTGCTTCAAGCAGGTGACCTGCTCATCGCCATCGGCACACGCGCTGGCCTCGCTAAACTGACAGAGATTGCCAATTACAGGCGCGGTGGAGAGATGAAGTCATCGAATTCCTAAAAATGCTGGATGCTGGATGCTGGATGCTAGGACGCACACCTAGCATCCAGCATCCAGCATCTAGCATCTTTTCCTGAGGAAAAGAAGAGAGAAGACGAAACACGCGAAAATAGCGAAACACACGAAAAAAGCCTAAATTTTTCGTGTGTTTCCTTATTTTTGCGTGTTTCGTCTTCTCTCTTTTCCTTCCTTTCCTGCACCTCAACAGCTAAAACCTTCATTTACAAGACCTTTGCCCGTAAAGTAAGATCAGGGTTGTCGCCTGTGGTCGAAAATACCCGGAAGCCTCATCCGGTGTGATGGCAGGCTTTTGCCTCGCTGTTATTAAGGACCAACATGAACTCAAGTAAACAGTACGTCTCCCGGTCAAAGGGATCTCTTCTACCGTCCAAGGCCAAGCCGGATTTATTCCACCGTATCGCTTCACTGCTACCCGCGATAGTTCTGCGTCCATGGGTTCAAAACTACATGCTGAGTCGTCGCGTTCAGATGGCGATCGATGCGCTGATTGCGACTACATCATTCGTCTTCGCGCACATCCTGCGCTTCGACGGATGGCCACCAGGTGTCGATAACGACCGTGTCTTTTTAGTGCTTCCATATCTGGTCCTCGGGCGGCTGGGAGTCAACCACTCGATGGGGTTATATCGCCGCGTCTGGCGTTATGTGAGTATCCCGGATGGTGTTCACCTGGCTGTCTCCGTTGGCATCATCTCGACAATCCTGCTCGTGCTCAGACTGGTCTTGCCCGGCATCTATCCGCTGCTGACTGTTCCTATCAGCATCATCGTGATCGATTTCATGCTCACGACATCGATGATGCTCTGCGCGCGATTATTCTGGCGAGTCACTTGTGAAAACGCCGCTCGCGCAACAACACATCACAACGGTGTCCGTGTTCGTACGCTGCTCGTCGGTGCTGGTGATGCTGGTATTATGGCTGTGCGTGAAATCTCACGCCGTCGAGATCTCGGTCTGCAGGTCTGTGGTTTCCTGGATGACGAACCGAGCAAACTTAAGACCGTAATACAGGGAGTGCAGGTTCTGGGCAGCACGGCTGATCTGCCGGCTATCGTGCGGATCTATCGGATTGATCAGGTAATCATCACCATGACAAATGCCCGTCGCAAAACGGTTCGACGCATTCTCGACCTATGCGAAGAGGCCATGGTTCCGGTCAAAATCATTCCGGGGCTATATGAGATCCTCGGAAATCACGTCACCGTGAGCAACCTCAGGCCGGTTGAGATCGAAGACTTGCTCGGACGTGACATGATTAATGTCGAGGACTGGCTGAAAGCGAGCCAGAGTTCTTACCTGGGCAAGCGCATCCTGGTCACAGGCGCAGGTGGTTCGATTGGCCGGGAGTTGTGTCGCCAATTGCTAAATCTAAACCCGACCTCCATCATTCTGGTCGATAAAGACGAAAATTCGATCTTCGAAGTCGAACGTGAGCTGGCCATTGTCGCTGCAAAGAAGAAAATCGAACTCTTTCCCGTAATCTGCGATTTGCGTCTGGCGCAGCGTCTGCGCCAGGTCTTCATTCAACATCAACCCCAGGTGGTCTTCCACGCCGCAGCGCACAAACACGTTCCCCTGCTTGAGAGCAACGCCTCCGAAGCCATCCTCAACAATATTGCCGGCACGGCGCGATTGCTCGAATGCGCGGCGGAATTCTTTGTCAAACGTTGCGTCATGGTTTCAACCGACAAAGCCGTCAATCCGACCTCCATCATGGGCGCAACGAAGCGGGTCTCAGAGTTGATGTTCCAGGCCCAGGCAGTAGAGTTGAATACGCGGGGCAAGATCAGCAGGAGTTATTCCTGTGTGCGTTTCGGCAACGTGCTGGGCAGCAGAGGAAGCGTCGTTCCGATCTTCCGCGAACAGATCAAGAGCGGCGGTCCGGTCACAGTAACTCATCCGGAGGTCGAACGTTATTTCATGACCATACCCGAAGCGGCACAGCTGATCATTCAGGCCGGCGCGCTCGGCCAGCGCGGCGAAATCTTCCTGCTCGATATGGGCGAGCCGGTGAAAGTTGTTGACCTGGCCAAAGATATGATTCGCCTCTCAGGTCTGACGCTGGGTGAAGATATCGATATCGAGTTGACGGCCTTACGCCCCGGCGAGAAGCTGAAGGAAGAACTGTTGATCGCTGAAGAGGGCGCACAGACGACTCGTTACGAGAAGATTTTCGTAGCGCCTCCTTTGAGGTATGATGTTGAGCGGCTCGACGAGTATATCGCTCGACTCACCGCCGCCGCCGAAGACGGCGATGAGAACATGATCTATGAAATCTTCTCCGCCATGGGAATCGGTTTCAAACCGACCCGCCCGACTCAGCGGAGACTCGATGAAATACCAGAGGTCAATAGCCAGCTGCCATTGATCACTGACGGATGAAAGTTGCTCTATGTTTAAGATCAGTATTTTTCGCTTCGCTTTCGTTTTATTGTTGTTTGTCACTTCATTCAGCGTGCTCTCCTCCGGTCAACATCTGCCCCTCTCTCAGGATGAATTGAATTTGCAACAACCGATTCCTATTGCCCCGAGACAACAACCGATTACCATCTCCAATCCCAGCACGCCGCCTAAACCGACCCCTCCGCAGGCTCGCCGCAACATCGGCGTCTTCTTTGACAAGCTGCGGTCCGGTAAAGCTATCACGGTTGCCTATCTCGGCGGTTCGCAGACAGCAGGTATTGGCGCAAGCAACCCGGAAAGGACCTCCTACCGCGTGCTGGTCACTGAATGGCTGCGCAAGAAATATCCTAAATCACAGCTCACCGAGATCAATGCGGCAGTCGGCGGCACGGGATCGCTCTATGGAGCCCTGCGGGCGCGCCGCGATGTGATCGCTTTCAAACCCGATCTGGTTTTAATAGATTTCGCAATCAACGATGCCAATGAGGATGAAGGCTCAGCGAAAAAAGCCATCGAGGGATTGCTGCGGCAATTACTGATTGTGCCCCAACCTCCTGAAATTCTCCTGCTCTATTCGACCACGGCAAAACGGGATGTTCGAAATGAATGGTGCGAATCGATTGCCGCGTATTACCAGGTCCCATCGATCAATCTTCAAGATCAACTGGGGGCCTTGATTGATTCAGGCAAAGTCAAGCCATCCGATTTTTGGAGAGACGGAGTCAATCCGTCTGACGCAGGTCATCGAATTTACGCCGAACTAATAACGAACTTTCTCGACGAACAGGAGAAGCTGAAAGCGACGCCGATTGTGCGGAACCTCCCTCCACCGATTGTCAGTGACGAGATGAACTACGGCGAATTCAAAGCCATCGCCGAAATCAAACACGATGCCACCTGGCGCAACGAATCGAGCACCGACCGGACTCTGCCGACGATTCTGCTAGCCAGCGACAAGACAGGCGCGCAGATCGAGTATTATTTCGAAGGAACAGTTATCGGAATTTCGTATCGTATGGGGCCTGATTGCGGGATTATTGAAGTTTTGATTGACGGCAAAGCAGCGCCAATACCGCTCGCCAAAATCGACTGCTACGACAGCACGGCCCACATCGGCACACGCATCATCGCCGGTGGACTTGGTCCGGGCGAACACAAACTGACTATCCGCGTAACCGGTGAGAGGAACCCGCGGAGTTCAGGCAATCATGTGAGACTCGGTTATGTGCTGGTTGGCGGGACGAGACCCGAGAGGCTTTAATTAAGAGAAGACGAAACAACAGAAGAGAGAAAACGGAACAAACGGAAATAACGGAACAAACGGAAAAATCCTAGAGTATTTGGCAAGTTTCACAGAAGGCCGAAACTAGTTAACAGTTCAAC
>JAKEHZ010000046.1 GCA_022614735.1 Acidobacteriota bacterium
CAAAAAAGATGTTAGATGCTAGATGTTAGATGCTAGGACGCTCACCTAACTTCTAGCATCTAGCATCTAGCATCTATTTCGTTTGTTTCGTATTCTCTCTCACTATTCAGAATCCATCTCACGGCTACCAACAAATTCTCGGCCACGTGATCCGGCTGCTGCGGGCTTAACTCGTGTTGTGCCCGGTATTCTTCACGCCCATAACCGGTCATAACCAGCACACTGCGTGCGCCTACCGCTCGACCCATCTCGACATCACGATACCGATCGCCAATGACATGGCACTCTTTCAAATCGAGACTGAAATCTCTCGCCGCCTTTTCGAGCAAACCGGGCTTTGGTTTGCGACAGTTGCAGTCCTGCCGGTAAGGCGGCCCGCCGAAATCAGGGTGATGCGGGCAGTAATAGATCGCATCGATCAGCGCACCTTTTTGTTCCAGCGATCTCTCCATTTGCGCGTGAAGCTCTGCAAGGGACTCTTCAGTGAAGAGACCGCGCGCAATGCCGGATTGGTTCGTGACCACAATTGCCCGCCAACCCACATCATTGATCAGCCTTATCGCTTCGGCGGCAAATCCGAAGAGACGGAACTGCGATGTCATAGTCAGAAAGCCGACCTCTTCGTTTATTGTGCCGTCGCGATCGATGAAGATCGCCCGATTTTTCATAAATCCGCAGGCATTGTAACATTTTTCGCTCGTTTCGTTATCTCAGACTCTTTCGTGGCCTCTCCAGAATTTAACTATAATTAATCGAAGACTATGCAAACTAGAGGTGTTTGTTATCAGCAACATCAACTTAGTTTCGAAAGTTAATTCACCGCGGAGGCGCAGAGAGATGACAGAAGCTCTCGTTAAATCTCTGCGCTTCCTCCGCGTTCTCTGCGCCTCCGCGGTGAATCTTCATCATCAGGCGAGACTCTGGATTCCATTGGACTTTAATTTGCACACGCCTCAGTTAATCGTCTTCCAAATGTTGCTGTAATTCGATTTAGACCGCTAATTAGTTCAACAACGCCCGGGCGCGTTCAAATACTTCATCCGCGGAGATGCGCGTCATACACCGATGGTCGATGGGGCAATCGCGCAGCATACAGCGCGCGCACTTGATACCCTCAGCTCGGATAAGCTCAGCGCGTGACCCGGTCGGGGCAGTCTCAAATTCATTGGTGGGTCCGAAGATAGTCAGTGTCGGACGGCCCAGTGCTGCCGCAATGTGAGCCGGGCCCGTGTCGTTGCTCACGAGCAAATCGCAGGCATCGAGCAATCCGATGAGCTCAGCCATACTCGTCCTGCCCGCCAGGTTGATCGCGCACCGGGTTTTTACCTGCTCCATCACTCTTTCAGCGTAGTCGCGTTCGGAGGCCGCGCCGATCAAAATAATCCGGGCGTTCAATTCTTTGATCAATCTTTCGGCAAGAGCGGCAAAACGATCTTCCGGCCAGCATTTTGCCCGACTATTTGTTGCTCCGGCATTGAGAGCAATTAGGGGATGAGAGCTCGAATCGAGGCTGAGGCTTTGGAAGAGAGCGCGAGCCGCATTTTGCTGGGATCTGCTTGCTGTCAGAGAAGGCAGAGGCTTTTTGTTTTCAGAGTGAAAGTCATGCCCGAAGCAAACCCGCTCGCATTCTGCAACGATGTCAAGATAGTCATGGACCTGGTGTCGATTGCGATGCTCCGGGCCGCGATGCAATTTGTGAGTGAGAAGAAATCCGCGTGCCTGCTCATCAAAACCGATCCGCAGGCGCGAGCCGCCCAACCAGGCCAACAGCGCCGCTTCAAACGCATTTTGAAATAGCACTGCGAGATCGAAACGTCGTGCGCGAATGGTTTTCACCGCCTCGATAAAAGCTCTCACTCCTCCTTCGCGACGGCGATATTCGATGATCTCATCGAAGAAAGGTGAGCCTTCAAATAGCCCGGTAATGCGGGGAGCGGCAAGCAAAGTGATATGAGATTCGCGGAATGAAGAGCGGATGCGCTGCAATGCAGGCGTAGCCATCACCGCATCGCCGATCCAGTTAGTGCCGCGCACGAGGATGCGCTCGATCCTGTTCACATCCGGCTGCATAAATCGTTAATCATCCTTCTCCCGCATTTCGGAGATGCCCGTATTTTCGGAGATGCCCGTATTTTCGGAGATGCCCGTATTTTCGGAGATGCCCGTATTTTCGGAGATGCCCGCATTTCGGATATGATCGATGATTGCCTCAGCTATTTCATCCGGGGTCTGAGAATCATCAATCGCAATATGAATCGCTGCTTGTCGATAATATTGCAGTCGATTTTCATATCTTTCACGTGCCTCTTCAAGATTCGCTGCAAGCGGGCGCACCGCTGCGTCCCTCTGAATCCTGCGCCAGCACAATTCAAACGGCGCGTCGAGCCAGATCGTGATACCCCTTTGCGCCATCAATTCGCGGTTCTCGCTTCGCTTGATTGCGCCACCGCCTGGTGCAATCGCAGCCGGCTCGCCCAGGGTTACTTGTCGCAAAGTTTCCATCTCAATTTCACGGAATCGTTCTTCACCTTCGCTCGCAAACAATTCAGCGACAGTGCAACCGGCTCTTGCCTCGATCAATGGGTCGAGATCAATGAAAGCCCGATTTAATTTGGCCGCCAGCACAGGTCCCACAGTGGATTTGCCGCTCGCCATGAAACCGACAAGGAAGATTTGAGATTTGAGATTTGAGATTTGAGATTCGCCCATAGATGACCATCGACTTTTTGATCGTCATTGGTCCTTTTCGGATAATAGTTTCAACACGAAGGGTCAAAGGGTCAAAGGGTCAAGGGGGATAAATGCATGTTTTACTCTTCTTTGAACCTTTGTCCCTTTGACCCTTTGTGTTGAAACCGTTAACTAATTTCGACTAATTGAGGCGCCGCTGTCAGCCAGAATCTGAAAGAACTCCGGTAAGGAGACATCTGCCGCCTCGGCGCCCATGATCTCTGTCTCGCTATCTGCCATCAGCCCTGCCACCGCGAAAGACATCGCGATTCGGTGGTCGCCGAACGAGTCGACCTGCGCGCCGCTCAGTTTTTGAGGCCCGGTCAAACGCAGGCCGTCTTCAAACTCTTCTACTTTCGCTCCCATTCGCCGCAGGTTGTCAACTATAGCTCGGATGCGGTCGCACTCTTTGACCCGCAGCTCGCGCGCATCCCGAATCGTCAGCGTGCCGTGAAGCTTTGTAGCTGCGACGGCAAGAACAGGGATTTCGTCAATCAGGTTTGCGATGATCGCGCCGGAGAGTTCCAGATCGCCTTGCAACCCTGATGATTTCGCGACGATGTCTGCAACGGGCTCGCCGTGGGCTAGTCTTTTATTCTCAATTTCGATCCGGGCGCCAATTTGTGTCAAGACCTCGATTAGTGCCGTGCGTGAAGGATTGATGCCGATATGTCGCAAATGCATTTCGGCATCCGGCGTATTTAGAGCAGCAACGATGAAGAAAGAAGCTGATGAAAGATCGCCGGCGACCACGTAATCGCCGAGCGCGAGCAGCGGCTTTCGGCCAATGACTGAAATTCGCGCTCCTTCATCTGGTTTTCCAAGATCAATTGCTGCGCCGCATTCTCGCAGCATCACTTCCGTGTGGTTGCGTGTTGGCGTTTTCTCGATCACGGTCGTTCTACCTTCGGCGAACAATCCGGCGAGCAGCACGCATGATTTGACCTGGGCGCTGGCCACGGGGGGTGTGTATTCAATCGCTCGCAGATCGCCTCCGGTGATCCGCAAGGGCGCAAAGCTGTTTTCACGCGCTACAATATCAGCGCCCATCAGTCGAAGCGGATCGATGATGCGCTTCATCGGGCGGCGTTGAACGCTATCATCTCCAGTGATCTCGCTTGTGAATTTTTGGCCGGCGAGGATGCCGGTGAGCATCCTTATCGTTGAACCCGAATTGCCGGCGTCGAGCATCCACGCCGGCTGACGCAGACCATCAAGCCCACCGCCATCGATTGCGATTAGGCCGGGATTGCGGTTAATCTTTACACCTAAAGCTTCCAGGCAATCGAGCGTGCTCTGGCAATCGCGCGCTGACGAATAATTCCGCAGTCGCGTCTGTCCCTCGCTGATTGCTGCGAACATTGCGCTGCGATGAGAAATGGATTTATCTCCAGGTAATTGGAAATCGCCTCGGAGACGCTCTGCGGGGTCGATTTTAATGACATTTGAAAAAAAATTTTTCATTTCAGACTTTTAAAATTAAAATGCATTGAAACTTTTGCAGTTTGTGCGCCGTAGTGGTGTGCAGCCCTACGAAAGCTCGTCGAGTACTTACCTTGACATCACTTTTTGCGCTGTGTTACACAAAGCGCGGCCTGACAGTAATCGCTGAGTCAAGACTCGCGAGCATCTTAACAGATCGATACTTGCTTAGGCAGATCCGAATTTCGCCAGAAGAAGGAACCAGCGGCTTATGATGCTAGCCGAAAATGTGGTCGAATTGACTATCGCCAGTCAGTTAGAATATATCGACCTGGTCACGACACTCACCGACAACATCACGAGCATGATCGCTTTCGACGAAGAGGCAGCCTATTGGATCAATATGGCTGTCCGTGAGTCGGTCGCCAACGCTGTCGAGCATGGGAACAAATACGATCCGCAAAGGTCTGTCGACATTCGCTTCACTATCGGCGTAGATGCGCTTCGCGTCTCAATTCGTGATTACGGAGAAGGATTTGACCCATCGACGCTCCCTGACCCACTCGATCCCAATAATCTGCTCAATCCGGCCGGACGCGGCATCCTCTATATGCGGACTTTCATGGACTCTGTCGAATATGCACGTCATCCGGAAGGCGGGATGATTGTTACGATGTCTAAACGCCGCGCGCCGAGACAGACTGACGAAGGAGATCACAGGCACGATGCAGTTGGAAATTAAAGAACGCACGGTTGGCGAAGTCGTCATTCTCGATTTAATCGGCAAGATCACCATCGGTGAAGGTAGTGTGCAATTACGCGACACTGTGAGCCGGTTGCTTGAGGCAGGACACAATCGGATTATCCTCAATCTTGGCGGCGTGACTTATGTTGACAGCTCAGGCATCGGCGAGCTCGTCTCTCGTTACACGACGACTAAGAACACTGGTGGAAGGCTCAAGCTACTCAATCTTCCCAAGAAGATTAAGGACCTGCTGATGATTACCAAGCTGCTGACAGTCTTTGAGATCTATGAGGACGAGCAGGTGGCGCTTGATAGCTTCCAGTGAGGTGAGAGCGGGGACTGGGAGACTGGGGGACTGGGAGACGGGGCGACTGGGTGATGGATATACTCTCTCATCGCCCAGTCGCCCCGTCTCCCAGTCCCCCAGTCTCCCAGTCCCCGCTCTCGCTTTACGGGAATATTCCCAATTCCAGATAAGATATAGCGATCTTCCCGATTGCATCGTAGAAGGCCGCGGCTCGCAAATCGGGAATCTGCGGATTACTCTTCCAGATTTCCCGTAGTCTCTGATAAGACACTACCATAGTGTCTTCCAGTCCTGAGTTGACGAAATCGAGCTCGTCGGGTCCTATTGCCGCAGCCGCAATCTGTTCTTCGGTGAATTTCTTACCGGTCAATACCTCGATCATGCGCATCATTCGAAGCTCCGATGCCTGCTCGTACCGCTTGCCCATGCGACCGATACGAACGTGTGAAAGATTCTTCAACCATTCGAAGTAAGAGACGGTCACACCGCCAGCGTTGGCATAGACGTCGGGGATGATCAGCACTCCCTTCTTACGCAAAATCTCCTCGGCTTCGGGTGTAGTCGGCCCGTTTGCGCCTTCCACGACTATCCTGGCTTTGATCCGATTGGCATTCTCAGCAGTGATCTGATTCTCGAGCGCAGCTGGGATCAGCACATCGCATTCGAGTTCGAGAGCGTCTCTTGTATTTATTATGTTGGTTGAGCCCGGGAAATTGAGAATCGAGCCGGTCTCCTTGCGGTAGGCGATGACGTCAGCTTCGATCAGCCCGTTCGGATTCATGATCGCCCCTTCACGTTCGGCGATAGCGATGATCCTGGCGTCACCCTCTTCACGGCAGAACTTTGTCGCATGAGAGCCGACATTGCCGAGCCCCTGTACGACGATGCGTTTGCCGGCGATGCCTCTATCGAGGCCGAGCTTCTTCAGATCCTCGGCATTATTGCAGGCTTCACGCAGGGCGTAAAAGACACCGCGTCCCGTAGCTTCCCGGCGTCCCCGGACACCGCCCTGTGAAAGCGGTTTCCCGGTGACACAGGCCAAAGCATCGATCTGGCCCGGATTCATCGCCATGTATGTATCAGCGATCCATGCCATTTCGCGTTCGCCTGTGCCGTAATCCGGCGCAGGGACATCGACGCCCGGGCCAATGAAGTTCTTCTTGGCAAGCTCGTGCGTGTAGCGTCGGGTGATACGTTCGACCTGGTCAACTGGGTATTTATTCGGATCGAACTGAATTGCGCCCTTTGCTCCACCAAAGGGTACATCAACAATCGCACATTTGTAGGTCATCAATGCGGCCAGCGCCATCACTTCGTCTTCATTGACTTCGGGGGCATAGCGTATTCCGCCTTTGGTCGGCAGCTTATGATGACTGTGTTCGACGCGCCAGGCTCTGATGGTTTCAATATTGCCCTGCGAATCCCGGATCGGAAATTTAAAACTGTAGACGCTGTTGCATTGTTTGATCTGGTCGAGCAGCCCTTTAGGATATTTGGTGAGCGCAGCGGCCTGATCGACATAACGAATGACATTTTCAAAGAAGCTGGTGTGAGCAGTCATGCGCTGTTCCTTTCGTTGCTCTTATGGATTGACAATCTCACTCTTTGTCTCCGAGCGCGCGCTCTCGTTGCCATAAGAGTCCACAGCGGTTATTTGATAGAAATACTGCTTGCCTACCTGCACTTTGTCGTCACGGAAAGAGGCGGTTTTATGAAGCTGTGGACTGAGTTTGATCCATTTGTCCGGCGGAGCGTTTTCATCCTCGGTGCGATAGATATTATAGCCAACAACATCGGATTCAGGATTGAGGGGCCAGTAGAGACTGACCATGCCGCCGATTGAGGCAATAGTTATCGGCGCAGGCGTCGAGGGCGGAAAAGTGTCTTTCGCGATATGCGTCAATGGCGCGCTCTCATTGCTTTCAACCGCGTTGTTCAAACTCGCATCGCCAGGCAAAAGCGAGAGAGCTCGGACGACATATTCGTATTTTGCGCCGAATTGGAAATTGCGATCGACGAAGCGCAATCCTGGCAGTGGCTCGGCGTTGAGTCTGATCAATGGATTATTGGAATCGCCGACACGCCGATAGATATTGTAGGCGGCCGCATTAGCCGGAGTCGTTCCATTCACATTGGCGACACTCGCCGTCCAGGTGATTTCAATTTCGGCTTCGCGTTGTTTGGCTTGCAGACCTGATGGCGGCAATGCCAGATCGAAAAGTGGGGTGATCACCGCGTAGTTCGAAAAATCCGCCGCCGTTCCTGACGCTGCGACCAGGCGTACGGCATAGCGGTATCGTGTGTTGCGCGCTCCGTTCTTGAAGTCAATTTCGTCCTTCTTCGTAATTATCGAGCTTTTAGCCGGTATCTGGTTTCCCGTGATCGTATCGATGATCGTTGCCATTCCGGAGAAAGATTCCTGTGTCACCCCAAGAGGGTCGCCCGCCGCTTCAATCAAGCGATAAACATCAATACGTTGCAATCGAGGTGATCGCTGCGTCCGCACGAGTGGGAAACGCAGGACGAGTTGTGTGCCCTGCTGTATGACGCCCAATTCGTCAATGACGAGCGAGGCGCGAGGGATTGGTGGAAGGGGATCGCCGATTTTGCCGCAAGCGGAAAAGCCGAAAATCAAAAGGCAAAAGGCAAGGATGATTGCGGATTGCGGATTGCGGATTTCGGCTTTCAGGAGTTGTTAAATCCGCCAAACGCGCGAGTGGCAGCGCGGTTGACGCAGTCACTACCGATAGAGTTCCAGAGTCACTGAAGGCGGTCTATCGTCGCCGATTGCAGACAGCTCGGAGCGCAGCTACCGCCGCATGCGACCCCTTGCTCGAGTCATCG
>JAKEHZ010000309.1 GCA_022614735.1 Acidobacteriota bacterium
ATGTAATTTCTCAAAACATCTTCAGCAGTTAAGTCGGGCGTCCTACGCTCAAGTATCTCATCCCATCCTACTCCATCTATTGTTGCCTTCTTCCAAGTTGAATCTGTGAAGAAGTCGACCAGTATTATCAGTGCGATATCTCCTACAGTCGTTTTCGACCAGAAATCCATTACCGGCTTCATCGTCTTAGCTTCCTCTTCTAGCTTGCTTATCAAGAAAGGGATTGATCTGGTACTTCTTTCGATCAACTTGGTTACGATTTCTAGATTGTTATATTCGCTATCCTGCACACGGCCTTTCGAAGAAATATGGCCTATCTGTGCTAGATCCAATTCGTCGATATAGAACTTAACTTCATTGCAACTGCCTTCGTCTACTTGCACTTCGTGTGTAACTCCGGTCAATGGGCTGTATCCCAGAGGAAGATTCATTTCCACTCTGTATTTTCCCGGCCTTAGGCCTGAAGCTTCATATCGACCCCTATTATCTGTTTCCAAATTATGGGATACGCTGCCTCCTTTCAGCCCTAGCTGTATGTTAGGTACTGGCTCTTCATTCAACCCTACAGTTAGTAGATCAATTCTTCCGCCATTACCCTTTTGAGGTCTGTTTCTGAGAAATTTTAAGTCTTCCTCGGCTTCAGAGATTGGCCTGGTCCGTGCATATGCACCACACTCTCTTGTTTCTAATTCTTCGCTTGGCGTCGCGATAGCATATACCAAATATTTCTCGCCTTTATTAAGTCTATATCCGCGGAAACAATGGCTAAGCCTTGCGATTACTTTTACCTTTTTACCAGTTACGCCTTTAAAACTCTCTTCCACATCTATAAAGTAGGTTTCCACAATAGAAGAGGTCTTAACTTCAGAAACGTATCCCACAAATATCGCGGTGGCGGCCATAAAAGCTTTGCAAGGTGAATCTCCCCCTTTTCTACAGCTGCAGGCCGATGCTTCAATTTGGCAAACAAAGGTGCTTACGAGAATTGTGAGGATACTGATTGTGACTCTTCTTCTCAGAGTATACATAGCTCACAGTATTACTTCTAACGCTATTCTCGAGGATGCCTGAGACGTAATCGGCATCCGGCTGAGTGTGATGTTTAAAGCACTAAATCAAGACCGCAACGGCTCAAAACATCTTTCGCAATAATTGTCTCATTACGCTCTGCGCCAGTTGAGATGAAAGCAAACGGAGCACCTGATAACTCAGATAGGCGATTGATGTATTTTTGTGCGCGCTCCGGCAAGTCCTCAAACTTGGAGATGCCGACGGTCTTCTCCTGCCACCCGGAAATTGTTTCGTAGACAGGCTCGGCTGAGGCCATTTGATTGGCATCATAAGGTACTAGATCAATCTCCTTTCCATTGATGCGATAAGCGACGCAAATCTTGATCTCGTCCAGTTCATCAAGCACATCGAGTTTTGTCAAAGCCAATGCATCGAGTCCGTTGACCATGACGGCATAACGAGCAATAACCGCATCGAACCATCCAGTGCGGCGCGGTCTCCCGGTTGAAGCTCCATATTCACCGCCACTCGTGCGTAAATGTTCGCCCAGCGCGTCATTCAATTCGGTTGGGAATGGCCCGCCGCCAACTCTGGTGGTATATGCTTTTATCACACCTATTGTGCAATCGATCATCGAGGGTGGAATGCCTGCACCGGTACACGCTCCGCCGACTGAGGAATTGGACGAGGTGACGAAAGGATAAGTGCCGTGATCAATATCGAGCATCGTCGCCTGAGCGCCTTCCAGCAATATAGCCTTACCTTCTCGCGCAGTTCTGTTGAGGAAGTATGTGGTATCCACGATGTGCGGCGCGAGTAGCTCACACCAACGCTCGCCATCTTCAACCAATTGCCTTACATCGATCGGTTCGCCGCCGAGCATCGTGAGCAGGCGATTGGCCTGCTTTGCGTTATGCGCAAGCTTCTCAGCTAACGTCCCCGGGTCAGTCAGATCGCCCGCCCGCAACCCTCTACGAGCCATCTTGTCTTCATATGCCGGCCCGATCCCGCGCATTGTTGTGCCAACCGCGTTGCCGCCCCGGCTCGCTTCAATAGCTCGATCCAGCGCAACGTGATACGGCAGGATTAAATGTGCGCGATTGCTCGCGAGCAAGTTGTGATGGTTGACTTCGATGCCCCGCCCTCGCAACTCATCAATCTCCGCCAGCAGCGCCCGCGGGTCAACCACTACCCCGTTGCCAACGACACAGATCTTGCCGGGATGGGTGATGCCTGATGGAATCAAATGGAGTACGAATTTGTGATCAATACCGTCGCGGCGAATGATAACCGTATGTCCGGCGTTATGACCGCCTTGATAGCGTGTGACGATGTCAAAATGCGGCGCCAGCAGATCAACAATCTTGCCCTTGCCTTCGTCTCCCCATTGAGCGCCGATGATTGCGAGGTTCATGTGTTTTCTTGTATGCTGAGAAGGTTTGAGGAGATTACGGGACAAACGAAAAACGGTTTTCAGTTTTCAGTTTTCAGCGTTATCTTACCCCAGCTGAAAACTGAAAACTGAAAACCGTTTTTCGTTTGTCCCATAATCTCATTTAGTGCTTCTTGTTTTCGAGGTATTTCTCTATTGACACAGCAGCTTGCACTCCATCTGCAACGACATTCGCGAGTTGATAAATCGGTCTAACGCACAGATCACCTGCTGCAAACAGGCCCGGCATTTTTGTTTCCATCAACTCATTGACGAGCACGCGACCCTGCTCATCCAGATCAACAAGCTCTTTGACCAACTCTGAGTTCGGGATCCAGCCGATGAAGACGAAGACGGCTTTGACGGGGATCTCTTCGACCTTATCTGTCTCGAGGTTCCGCACGCTCACTCCTTCGACCTCCCTGTCCCCATGGATCGCTTCGACTACTGAGTTCCAGACTGGAATGACCTTGGGGTCATTTAAATATTGCTCTATTAATATCTTCTGCGCGGTGAAATGATCGCGACGATGTATGGATACGACCTCTGAGGCGTAGCGAGTCAAGAAATGTCCTTCTTCGACGGCCGAATTGCCGCCGCCGACAACAGCGACAGGCACATTGCGGAAGAACGCTCCATCGCATGTTGCGCAGACACTCACGCCATTACCGAACAGCTTCTCGTATCCCGGAACTTCGAGTCTCCGTGGATGGCGTCCCATCGCCAGGATCACAGCTTTCGCTGTAACGCGATCGTCACCACTCAATCCGACTTTGAAAGTCCCGTCGCCGTTTGGCGCAACAGATGTAGCGCCGACGCCAATGCGGACCTCTGCGCCAAAGCGCTGTGCGTGTCTGAGGAAGGCCTCGGCAAATTCATAACCCGTAACGCCATCGGCAAACCCCGGGTAGTTATCGATCGCGGCCGATAGCGCGATCTGTCCACCTGGCACCTGCCTTTCGAGCACAAGCGTCTTGAGCAACGCGCGCCCGGTATAAACGGCAGCGGCCAAGCCGGTCGGCCCTCCTCCTATTATGACCACATCGTAGTTTGTTGACATACAACTGAGAGCTGGGGCTGGGGGGGTAAATACTTCTCTTTAGTCCCGGCCTCCAGCCCCCAACCCCTCTTTATGCTAAACGAAAGCACAAGAGACTGGGACAGATTCAACCACGGGGGGCACGGGGAAAACTTTAATCTGTCTTTCTCCCCGTGCTACCCGTGGTTTCGCTCTCGTGTGCCATACTTATGTGGCTACGCTTAGTCTCCTCTCAATCATCTGCGAAATGGCATCTTTGGCATTTGCCGGAATACCAACGTGGCGATCGACCTCCTGGCCATTGTGAAAGAGGATCAGAGTCGGGATGCCACGTATCCCGTATTTCGCCGGACTCTCGATATTCTCATCAACATTAAGCTTGACGATTTTGGCTTTGCCTTGATATTTCTCGGCCACAGCTTCGACTGTCGGCGCAAGCATGCGGCAAGGTCCGCACCAGGCTGCCCAAAAATCCACAAGCACAGGTTGGTTGGATTTCAAAACTTCATTTTCCCAATTCGTATCAGTCACTTCACTGACAAATTCACTCATTGCATTCTCCTTCAAATTTGATCAGCCAAATTCCCGCCTCTTTCGGCAGTGCCATTCTACCAGATGATTCAAGCCCACAGAGCAAGTCTATATATTATAGCAAACCTCCCCGTCTCCCCGCTCCCCTGCTCTCTGTCACTTCTTAGCGGCAGCAACGCGTTGGTACGCGTCGAAATAATCATGCGCGACGCGGTCCCATGAATGATCCGCATGCATCCCATTGCGTTGCAGCTTACGCCATAAGTCACGGTCGTAATAGACCATCAGCGCTTCATAAAACTTCTCAATGAGCCGGTCAGGGGAATAGTCGTAGAACTTGTAGCCATTCCCTTTTTCCGTCGCCCGCTCGAAGTTATGAATTGTATCATCAAGCCCACCCACACCGCGGACAATAGGCACTGTGCCGTATTTCAAACTATACATCTGATTCAACCCGCAGGGCTCATAGGCCGATGGCATCAGGAACATGTCTGCGCCCGCTTCGATCTGGTGCGCAAGCGTGTTGTTGTACCCGAAATAGACGCCGACCTGTTGTGGTAGTGTATCGCGCACGTGCTGGAAATAATTTTCATAGCTCTCGGCGCCGGAGCCAAGCACTATGAATAAAGCCCCGGCCTCGAGCATGCGCCAGATGGATTGCGCGACAAGATCAATCCCCTTCTGTGTCGTGAGACGCGAGATAATGGCCACGACCGGTTTCTCCAAATCTGCGGGCAACCTATAACGCTGCAAAAGATCGCGCTTACATTCCAGCTTGCCCCCGAGGTCATTGATGGAGTAATTCACCGCAATATTTCGGTCGGTCTCGGGAGACCACTCGTGATAATCAACCCCGTTCAAAATTCCAATGAGATCAATGCGACGCCATCGCAGCAGACCGTCAAGTTTGTTGCCGAACTCTGGTGTTTGAATCTCCTGAGCATACTTGGGGCTGACGGTGGAAAGCGCGGTGGAAAAATAGATACCGGATTTCATCGCGCTTGCCATGCCGTGAAATTCCATCCCGTACTGATAGACGTCCCAGGCGAAACCCAGATGCGAGAGCAAATTCGGATCGAAAAAACCCTGATATCCCAGGTTATGAATGGTGAAGAGCGTCGCAGTGCGTTCGAAGAACGAATCGCCCGCGTAGGCCGTTGCCAGGTAAGCTGGAATGAATCCGGTTTGCCAGTCATTACAGTGGATGATGTCGGGCGGCCCGCCAATGCGTTTGGCCAGCTCAAGAGAAGCGCGGCTGAAGAACGCAAAACGCTCAACATCAAAGTTGCCGCTGCCATAGATATAGCCGTGTCCGAAGTATTCAGCGTTATCGATGAAATAGATAGGCGCGCCATCCATCCAATCGCGCCAGACGGCAGCGTATCTCACTCCACCCGCAAATGGGATACTTAAATCGTCAAAGAGTAATTCGCCAGTGTGATCGTCGGAGATATCTCCGTGACGCCTGCCCAATCCAATATAGCGAGGTGCAACGACACTGATGTCACAACCAATGCGAGCCAGCGCTTTGGGTAAAGCCCCGGCGACATCAGCGAGCCCGCCTGTTTTCGAATAAGGGAAAACCTCGGATGAAGCCAGAATGACGCGCATCTTTGTATACGGGAGAAGACCCTTTCCTGTTTTTTGTGGTAAAACGGTTGCGTGATACTAAAGGTGCGATTCAAACCTTGTCAAGAAGCGAGAAAAAGTGACAATACGTAATAACTCCCACTCCGGTCTGTGCGGGCGTTAAAAACTAAAAATTTCACGGTGCTAATGGAGTTTGTAGTTATGGAATTGAAGAGAGAATACGAAAAACAGCTTTCAGTTTTCAGTTTTCAGTTTTCAGCTGGGGCGAGATATCACTGAAAACTGAAAACTGAAAACTGAAAACTGTTTTTCGTATTCTCTCTTCAATCTTAGAAAAATCTGAGGAAAAATCATGCCGCGATCTCTCAAAGTTGCATTACTTTGTCTAACAATGCTCAACCCGCTTACCGCTTATCCCCAAGCACAGAATCAAAACCACTCGAATTCAGAGGGTTCATCAAAAACATCACCGTTAATTCCCCAGGAAATTCAAGACAGAATCCGCAAGGAAGGCATGGAAAATTCCCGGATCATGCGGACGCTTCACTATTTCACCGATGTTTACGGCCCACGTTTGACCGGTTCCCCAAACCTAAAAGCAGCTGGCGAGTGGGCCGTCAAAGAGATGGCCGAGTGGGGATTTGAGCATGGGCATCTCGAACCCTGGGTATTTGGTCACCCCGGATGGGCCAACGAACGCTTGACGGCCCATTTCGTTTCGCCGATCAAAGAGCCATTAACGTGCGAGGCTCTCGCATGGACTCCGGGCACAAAAGGCACGGTCACTGCCAGAGTTGTCCAATTATCGCCGCCGACCACTCCTACTCAGGAGGAGTTGACGGCCTATCTCGATAAGATGAAGGATAAAATCAGTGACAAGATTGTAATGGTCGGCATTCCCTCCGTAATCGCCGTCAATCTCGACCCGCCAGCGAAGCGAATGGACGATAAAGCAGCAAAAGCGCGTTTCTCAGGTAACGACCCAAACACGCCGCCATTGGCCGGAGCTCAGCAACAGCAGGGCCAACAACAGAACCAACAGCAGAATCAAGGCCAGGGTCAGCCACCAAAGCTCAGAGCAGCACAGGTGAACGAACAAGTTGATGCATTTCTTCTTGCTAACCGGGCTCTTTTGCGTGTTAACGACGGCAGCCGCGAACATCGCCAGATTCGCGCCTTCAACAATAACAGCTTCGATCTGTCAAAGGTCGTACCGACTGTGATCCTGAGCAACGAAGATTTTGGCCGTATTATTCGCATCCTGGCCGACGGCACGCCAGTTGAACTTGAATTCAATATTGTTAATAGTATCTTTCCTGAAGGTAGAACGGCGTATAATGTGATTTCTGAAATCCCGGGAACGGACAAAAAAGATGAAGTGATTATGCTCGGCGGGCATCTCGATTCGTGGCATGCTGCAACCGGCGCAACAGACAACGCCATCGGCTGTGCCGTGATGATGGAAGCCGCGCGCATCCTGCGCAGCATAGGGGTTAAACCTCGACGAACGATCCGAGTCGCATTATGGAGCGGCGAGGAACAGGGGCTGCTCGGTTCGCGGGCTTACATCAAAGAGCACTTCGGCACGTTCGAAGAACCGAAGCCGGACTACTTTAAATTTGGCGGCTATTTTAATATCGACTCCGGAACCGGACGCGCTCGTGGGATGGGAGTGTTTGGTCCACCAGAGGCTGCACAACCACTTCGTCAGGCACTTACGCAGTTCGATGATTTCGGATTCTTCGGAGCCGTTGCAACGCGCAGCCGCCGTCTGGGTGGTTCGGACCACACCTCTTTCAATAATGCCGGACTCCCCGGAATTGGCGTCTCACAGGATCCGATTGAATACTTTTCCGCGACATGGCATACGAACCTGGACACATACGAAAGAATCATCGAGGGAGACGCAAAGAAGTCCGCCATCGTGATCGCCGCTGCCGTCTATTATCTGGCGATGCGTGAGGATTTATTGCCGCGGATCAGTAAAGAGCAGATGCCCCCTCTGCCTCCGTCACGACAATAAATACTGCAAACTCGCTGCTCTCTTTCGTTCATAACTTGAATAACTATTAAAGAATTGAAACTTTATTTTCTCGTCAACGTTTTTAGCTACGGGCATGTAGATATTTCAGGAGGACTTCCCTATGCTCAGCTCGATTCTAAATCAAGATGAAAAGAAGCGACGAAGGTTGGCTTTGATTATTAGTGTGTTCCTGCTTCTCGCGATTCTCACTCCGATCTTCATCTATCGTTATCGCTCAAATCCCTTCGACCGCTCATTCATCACTTACGGCGCTACTCCTTCGCCCAGTTCTCCGGTGGTTGAAGTCCGCCGCGGATCGATCAAGAAGACGTTGCTCCTCGATGGCGAATTGCGAGCGGTCAGGTCGCGAACCATTTACGGAACCACTCCTGAAGATGTGAAGATTGTTTACCTTCCGCCTGAGGGCACTATTGTCAAAGCCGGTGATCGTCTGGTCGAACTCGACAGCAGCACTGTACTAACCAGGATCAAAGATAGTGAAGAAAGGATCGTCGCTGCCGAAAATGAAATTATCAGAGCCAGAGCGCAGCACGAAGCCATGCTGCGCGATCTGGAAGTAGAATTGAGCAGACTCTGGCTCGCTTATGAAACGGCCAAGCTGAAAGCCAAAATCCCCGCTGAAGTTCAACCTCGCCGCGAATACCAGGATGCCCAACTTGCCCTTGAAAAAGCCAGGACCGAATACGAAAACCATTTGAGCAAGATCGAACAGAGGAAGAAGGAACAGGCCGCCGAGCTTCAGGTCAAAATCATCGACAATGATAAACTCAAAGTTCAGCTCGACCGAGCGAAAAGCAATCTCGATGGAATGCAACTCAGAGCACCGTCTGATGGAATGGTTATCTACAACGATCACTGGCAAGAGCGGCGTAAGCTCCAGGTTGGAGATCTCGTCTGGATGGGGTGGCCAGTCGTCCGGTTGCCCGATTTAACTGAGATGGAAGTGCTTGCACAGGTAAATGAAGTTGATGGTCCCAAGCTCTCAATTGGGAGCAAGACTGAAATCAGGTTGGATACCTATCCTGATACAGTTATCACCGGCGAAGTCGAAGAAATCTCGCAAACCGCAGTCAAAGCGAGTTGGATGGCGAAAGCGAAAATATTCCGCGTCGTGATTTCGCTTGATCGCACAGTGATGGAAATTATGAAGCCCGGAATGTCTGCTCAGATTTCAGTGACCATCTCCGAAACTCAGCCCCAGCTGCTTATTCCACGCTCGGCAGTCAAATTCGACGGCGAATCAGGAATCGTTACGCGTGTTGAAGGTCCTGACGCTCAGAGGCCGGTTACTGTCACAATCCTGGCGGCAGACGTTTCGAACTATCTCGTTGCGAGCAATGGGGCGCTCAAAGAGGGCGATCGAATTTTCGCGAAACAGAACAATTGACAAAATCATTCAAAACGCCGGAGTGAGCTATGGCAAAAAGAAACAGTCGGATTCTCATAGGTCTCGTCATTTTGATTGGGATCATCGCTGCTGCCTGGTTTCTCCTACCTTCGAGGTTATCCGGGTTCTTTCCTAAAGTCGCGGCAACCGGGGATGAGATTGTAATCAGTCCGAAAACAGTAAGCTTCGGTGTTGATGGGACAGGACTGCTGCGCGCCACTTCGGTGCAAAATTATGGCTCGCCGCCAGCATTCGGTAACTATTGGCAATTTCAGATTGTCAACCTGGCTCCGGAAGGCAAACAGGTTAAAACCGGTGATCTTCTCGTTACATTTGACGCACAGAGGATCAGAGACGACTTGCAGAAGCTGCAAAACGAGCTGGATCAGGCCAACAAGGAACTCGATAAGACAAGAGTCCAGATTGACCTCGAACGCCAGGAGTTGTTGTCGAAGCTGGCAGCATCTGAGAACAACTATGAGAAACTCAAACTCAAACAGGCAGGCGACCCGAGGTTCGATGTCCCAAACAAAGTTGAAGAGGACCGCCTCGCTTTCGAACAGGCACGCCGCGAAGTGCTGGCGCTGAAGGATCGCATCGAATGGCACAAGAAATCGAGTGAAGCGACCTTCCAGATCATTGTCAGCAAGAAATCCCGGGCAGAAAATAAGGTCAACGAGATTAAGCGCGGGATGGAGAATTTCCAGGCTAAAGCCGATCGCGATGGCGTGGTTATTTACAAAACCAAATGGAACGGCGAGCGGTTTCAGGTTGGCGAAAATGTCTGGTCCTGGATGTCTGTTCTCGAGATCCCCGATCTAAATACAATTATCGCTGAGGCCTTCGTCCCTGAAGTAGACATCGGCAAAATCAAAATCGATCAGCGCGCCGAAGTGACAATTGATGCCTTTCCCGGGAAGTCTTACTCGGGGGTAGTGAAAAGCATGGGCAAGCTCGTGCGTCCCAAGGCGTGGGATATTCCAAACAAAATTCTCGATGTCCAAATCGCGCTCGACCAGCTCGATACGAAAATCATGCGACCCGGCATGAGCGTCAAGGCAAAGGTCGAAACCAATTCACTTCCAAATTGCCTTGCCGTTCCCCTCAAAGCGATTCGCACAACAACTGAAGGCTCGAAAACCAAAGTGAAGACCGAGGGAGGCTGGCGAGAGCAACCTGTGAAAGTTGGCGAATCAAATGGAGTCGATGTTGTGATCCTTGAAGGCTTGAAGGCCGGTGATCGTATTGCCAGCGATTTTGCCAAAGCGAAATAAACAGCTCTATGAGGAAGACAGAAGAGAAAAACGGAACAAACGAAAATAACCTTAGTGGGTGAGTTTCGTTTGTTCCGTTTTTCTCTTCTGATTTTACATCTTGAAAGATTTGTATGAAGCGATTACCTAAATATATCCGCCTATCTCTGGTTTCCCTGCTTTTATTGGCTGCCATCTCAATCGTCATTTACGCTGCGCGGCGTGCATGGCCAAGCTCGGCATCAGAAACCCTGCCACTCATGGTTGCGATTCAACCGCGTGACTTCACACTGAAAATCAATGCGAATGGCGAACTACAATCAGCCGAGTCGATGACCATCGCCGTCCCGTTTGTGCCTGTCCAGCGGCTGCGTATCGCGACTGTCATAGCCGATGGCCGTCACGTCAATAAAGGCGATGTGCTGGTCGAATTTGATCCGGCCGAATTGGACCTGGAGATGCTCGAACACCGCTCAAGTTTGGAGTCGGCAAATCAGAAGATCTCCAAGGGGGAGCTGGCTATCGGCGTTGAAAAGACCGATATCGTCAAGGATAAGAAAATCGCCGAACTCGAATTGCAAAAGATCAACGAGTTCCTGCCGCGCGATGAACTGATCTACTCGCGCCGCCAGATGATCGAGGGACAGCTCGATAAGGAATTCACCGAAAAGAAACTCGTCTACGCCGATGCTCGATTGGAGCTCAAAGGGAAGGTCTATACGCTGGACGAAGCGATCCTCCTGCTCGAACGCCAACAGACGAATGCAAAGATAGGCCAGGTCCAGCGCGCCCTGACTTCACTCAAGCTGTTGTCACCTTCCACAGGGATCGTCGTTTATACCGATCCCGGCTTTTTCTGGGGAGGATTTTCAATCCAACCCGGCCGCACCGTGTGGATCGGTCAGACACTCTTCAGCCTCGTCAATCCCGAGAAAATGGAAGCAAAATGCTTCGTCCTCGAAAAAGACGCCGGTGAGTTACGTAAAGATCAAATGGTCACGGTTACGCTCGATCCGTTCCCCGGAATAGAGTTCAGTGGAAAAGTCAAAAGTATCGATAATCTCGCGCGGCCAATCGATCGTGATTCACCGGTAAAATATTTCCAAACGATCGTAACTCTCGATAAGACCGATCCTGAAGTGATGAAGCCGGGGGTAAAGTTGAAAACGCAAATTCGCGCCGGTGATCTGAAAAATGTCATCGTCGTTCCGCGCAGCGCGGTAGTGAAAAAAGACGCCGACTTCTTCGTTTACGTGCAAAATGGGCCAGGGCAGTTCGAGCCTGTCAAAGTGAAGCTGGGACAGGGAGATTTAATACAGGTCGTCGTGACGGAAGGGTTAGCTGCAGGACAGATGCTCGCGCTCAATCCACCCGATGTGAAACGCGAAACGAAAGGTGAGAGCAAGAAGGAAAAATGATTTGAGCCTTCCCAGATGATAAAAAAATGAAATATCTAACAGAAATCAATCTCGCCCTCAGCAATCTGGCCACGCACAAGATGCGCACATTTTTGACGATGCTCGGGATGATCTTCGGCGTCGGGGCCGTCATCGCTATGCTATCAATTGGCGCTGGAGCTGAAAAAGAGAGTCTTCGCATTATCGACACAATGGGCCTGCGCAACATCATCGTCAAAGACCGCGATTTCAAAGACGAAGACCTCAAGAAGATTCGCGAAAATTCGATCGGTCTCGCGATGCGCGATGTGCAGGCGATTACTGCCGTCACACCAGACATCGATACATACTCTGCCCGCAAGCGAGTCAAGGCATTTCAGGTCTTTTCCTTCAAGGGCAAGAGCGACGATTCCAACGTAATTGGCGTCACACCATCATATTTTCAGCTTGCGCGATACGACATGGCGGAGGGCAGCTTCATTTCAGAAGCGGATCAAAAAGAGTTCGAGCAGGTTTGTATCATCGGTTCGCGCGTCAAGCAGAAACTCTTCGGCACGCAATCGCCGATCGGACAAACGCTCAAAATTGATAAGATGTGGTTTTCCGTAATCGGTGTGCTCGCCGACAATAACCTGACAAAAGATGAGTTCGAAGGCGTGAAACTGCAGGATTTCAGCAATGATATCTATATTCCGCTGGCAACCGCCCTGAAGAAGTTCGAATTCAAACGTTTCGAATCAGAGCTCGATGAAATCGTGATGAGCACCAAAAACACGGAGGCATTGAAATCGAGCGCAGTCCTGATTAGCCAGGTGCTGGCTAACACACACGGAAAAGCAGACGACTATTCGATCGTTGTGCCGCGCGAATTGCTGGAGCAGAATCAACGGACACAGCGCATCTTCAACATCGTCATGAGCTGTATTGCTAGTATCTCTCTGCTCGTTGGCGGCATCGGCATTATGAACATCATGCTCGCTAACATCCTGGAACGCACACGCGAGATCGGGGTGCGTCGGGCAATCGGCGCGCGGCGACGGGATATCTGGCAACAGTTTTTGATCGAAGCGCTGACCATCAGCTTCGTCGGCGGATTGATCGGTGTTTTGTTCGGGTTTGCAGTCTCGCGTGTAGTCGCGCTCTATGCGGAATGGAATACGGTCGTGACCGGGACATCAATAGCGATGTCATTCGGCGTATCAGCTGCAGTCGGATTGATCTTCGGCCTGTATCCGGCGGTACGCGCTTCACGACTCGATCCGGTCGAGGCCTTAAGATATGAGTGATTGCGGATTGCGGATTGCGGATTGATTGTGGAACTCCTCTCCTCAAATCCGCAATCCGCAATCCGCAATCCGCAATCATCAGCCGCCTCCTACAAAGTGAATGATCTCCAATTTGTCCCCGGCGCTTAACATTGTTTCATGCCAGGCTGCGCGAGGTAGAATTGAAAGATTAAGCTCGATCGCAAGTCGTTGAGGCGTCAGTTTGAGCTCGTTGATTAAATCAGAGACATTCGAGTTCTCCGCAATTCGATAAGGATCTCCGTTAACTATTATCTCAATTGTTATTCGTTCTTTCACGCAGGCATTATCCAATAGCATCCCTCTCCTGAACAAGCTCCACGATTTCGATGACTTTCCAAAAAAAGACCTCCGCCATCACAGTCTGCGATGACGGAGGCACCCTTTTTATCGGGTCGTTTCGAAACAGTAATAGTTCAAAAATCCGGGCGTAGTCTGCCGCAAGCCCGCAGTTGGAAACGGGCCGGATCGGGAGCGGCCGGCAGCGGCGTCCCGAGTTTCGTGTCCTCGCGGACCGAGACTGCGCCGATGTTGGCCAATGGCACGGCGGCCAGCGGCACCGGCGCGTTCGGATCAGGGCTAGCTTTCAGTACTAGCATGCTGCGCGTAGTGGTGCCGATGAGTGGCAACCAGTAACCAATCACCATTTGGCTGAAGGTTACTTTCGGCTTATTGGTTGTTCGGCATGTGGCCTGAAGAGACGGTGGTGGCGGATTGCTCGGAATGCAGGCGCAAGGGCCGGAACCCGGGGAGCCGGCATCGTAGAAAAGCGAGACATAGGCCTTGTAAGGATCCATACCCGTTGCAAATCCTGTGACCGTGTTGGTGCCCGCAATAATTTTAACGCTGACTAGCGCCCTGATCCCAGAGGTATTAATCGGGGCCAGGGCCGCATTTTCTTCCGTAGCTGTCTGGGTTGTCGTAGTTACGCCCGCCATATTGGCGAACAGAGGATTTTGAAATGCAGGGAACGGATTGAAGATGCTCGGTTCCGGCATATCAAGTGAGTTATTCACCGGAGATAGCGATAAAACCGAAACATCCGAATCTAATTTAACAGCCGGAGGCGCTACATTCTTGCCTTCGTTATCATTATTAGCCGCTTTGCTGCTAGCCCCAATCATCACCACTCCAAGTATGAGTATAACGAATAGAGCGAGGGGAAGACCCAATTTACTCATTGTTACTTTCTCCTTCCTTAAGGCTTGCTTAGGTTGACTGATAGTTGATTGTTATTTCGATTCTTTTATCAGGAAGAGGCTGTTATATAGGGGCGCCCGGGTATTGCCATTCCCTTTATGAACTCGAAATGTTCCGGCTTGTCCGGTGTGGGGCACCAGTTAGAGGGGAGGGAAACGATGATGTTTCTCGGTTGTGAGCTATTAATTTGCGGGACAAGTATACTAGCTCTGGTGAGGAAATTTTAGGCAACCCGATCTAATAACTATCTTTATTAGAGCTACTTTTTTATTAGCTACTACTTTATATCTTTCTCAATTAGCTAGAATTATTTTATCTAATACTACGGAAAACATCAATAAGCGGATTGGATAATTAATATTAGAAATTATATCGAATTTCAGCTGAGTGAATCCGGTGGGAACATAGGAGACAGAAGACAGGAGACAGAAGTCAGGAGTCAGGAGTTCGCGGTCCGGGATCCGTAGTCATAAGCTGGACTCCTGACTTCTGTCTTCTGTCTCCTGTCTTCTGCTCCTGTCTCCTAGTTATTTGAGACTTAATCTCGGCTCAGTTGCAGGCTATTGCTCTGTAATTTCCGCGACAACTCGGAACCCAACATTATTAAGGCGGATCGTTGAGGTCATTCTATTACGTGAATTGGACCGGCACTCGCCTGCGGTACTATCCCATGCTCCGCCACGCAATATTTTAAGGTAAAGAATTTTTCCCTTGTCCCAGGCGCTACCATCTTCTGGGGCAGCCTCATAGCTTTCGTGCCAAACGTCACGGCACCACTCCCAAACATTGCCGTGCATATCTTGAAGACCGAAGGCATTGGCGACCCCTATGCTTCCAACAGGCAGTGTTTGTTCGCGAAATTCACCCTTCGGGGAATTGCTATAAGTATACTTTCCCTGATAATTCGCCCAGTCGGTTTTGATCGAGTCACCAAAATGGAAAGGAGTGTCAGTCCCCGCCCGACAGGCATACTCCCATTCCGCCTCGGCCGGGAGGCGATATCGCCTTCCGGTTGCTCGCGACAAACGTTCACAGAACTCGACGGCCTCCTCCCATGACACCTTCTCTACCGGTCGATTGCTGCCCTTGAATTGCGACGGATCGCTCACCAACTCCCGATTGACCTTGGGCAAACTCGCAACGGCTCTCCACTGTGCCTGTGTGATCTCATACTTACTCATATAGAAGGCGGGAATTTTCACCATATGTTGCGGAGTCTCCCAGTTGAGGCGTCGAATTAATGCCTCCTTTATCTCCCTCTCTACCCCACGGCCGTATTCCTTCTTCTCTTCCGCAACTTCCGTCTCTAAACTTCCCATCATGTAATTGCCGGCTGGAATTTGTACCATCTCCAGCGAGATACCTCCGGCTAATTCCTCCAGGAAAAACCGCGCGGTTTCTACACGTCGTCCGGATATCCGACCTCGATCATCCGAAGTTATAACGTCAAAGCCAAAACTGGATAACCTGGAGGCGGGCAAAGTAGAGCCACCTGAGTTCTTCGGATTAGTAACTACGGCCGGGCTATTCTTTACTCCCGCTTCTGGAGCCGACTGAGTTTGAGGAGCGTTGTTTTTTATTCCCTCTTCTTTAACGGCCGGGCTATTCTTTACTCCCGCTTCTGGAGCCGACTGAGTTTGAGGAGCGTTGTTTTTTATTCCCTCTTCTT
The DNA here is from genome assembly GCA_022614735.1 of Acidobacteriota bacterium. GTDB lineage: Bacteria > Acidobacteriota > Blastocatellia > RBC074 > RBC074 > JAKEHZ01. The sequence continues at coordinate 15,858 of JAKEHZ010000309.1, forward strand.
TAACGGCCGGGTTATTCTTTACTCCCGCTTCTGGAACCGACTGAGTTTGAGGAGTGTTGTTTTTTATCACATCTTCTTTAGCAGCCGTCGTTTCCAATTTTGGCGGAACGATTGTAAAAGCGAGCGGCCCTGGTACTGATTTAGGAGCTGTCTTAGGGCTGGTTATCTTGGGGATGATGACAAAAGCGAGCGACTCTGGTAGGGACGACCTAGACGACGAGACGTCATTGGAAGGTGACACAGACGCAGTGGTCCCAACTGTTGATTCGGAGATCGGTGTAGGAACAGCACTCGGTCTGGGTTTTGTTTTTGTTCGGGGTTTAGGGGCTGTTCGAGGCGCACGCTCCTTGCCCTTAACAATAACCACCTGACTATTAGCAACGTCCGATACGAATCCTATTATCAGAAGGCAGGCTAATGTACTTGCAAATTTCCCGTTAACTATCTTGTTGTCCTTCTTACCCAGCATTTCATTACTCCCGTTTATTTACTACGGCCCAGACTGGCCGAAACATGCAACAATGGCCGGCTGACCTCGAAGCTATCCAAATTATCTTGTCCATGCCTTCCCTATTTCCTCTTATCAATTGATATTTCGAAAATCAGCGGCTGACTGGGCGGCCTTTCGGATGATACCTGCACGGCAACATCCGGTTGATTATTATCCAGGGTCGCCACTAACTCAGGCGTAAAGGTTACCAGGCTCTTCCTGAGTTCGACCAACTCCTGTGACTCGATCTCACTCAGATTGCGTCCTGCCGGAGCAGAAAGAAAGCCTGGCGTCTTCAGCTGTATCGGTGAAAAGATGACGATAAATGGGGTCTTATCTGAGTCGGGCGGAATCATGAACCATTGACCGTCATCAGGGAATTGAAAATCTCTACCTGCTTCTACGCGATTGGTTATGACCCCAGTGCCAATCAATGGTTGATCAGTTAAAAAGGTCTGGAGAGTCCCATCTTTTCCCAACGCGATAAGGTATAGATAGCCGGTGACTCGAGGTTTGAAGTGAAACTTGAACTTGCTTCCGGCCTCGAGCGGCGACAATCCGGTTGCGCGTGCCGGCTGGTTTTTTGAAGAATTGATCTCAAGGTGGTAACGCAAGGCCTCAACACGTATGGGATTAGCCAGGGAGACGTTAAAATTGGTTTGAATGGTTCTGGCGGGATCGGTGGCGCCACTGATGATTCTACTCTTCCAATCTCGCGATCGAAATAAGAAGATTCCCGTGGTGACAAGAATCAGACCCATAACGATCGCGCCAGCGATGGCAATGCGCGTACGCTGAGGGGAGAGTACGATGGGTTTAGATCGTCTCGATTCAGCATTAAATTGCCTTGAAGCGACTGGTCGCTTTGAGCTCAATGGTTGCGATCGGCGCTTTGAGTTCTCGGGCTGTGATCGGCGCTTCGAGTTCTCAGGCTGCGATCTCGGCCTGCTTCTCACCGACTCCTGGTTCCCCTCATCAATAAGAATGATGACATGGTCAGCATCTAAGACCGGAGCCGCCTTCTCTGTTACCGCTTGCGGAGGAGAGTAGATCACCGGTTGCGGAAGGCGTTCGAAGGCCACCGCCGCCGCCGCCGCCATACTGGCCCTCATCGGTTCGTCCGTAAGTGTCGGAGTACGGTGAAAGCTTGCTATCGGCACATTCCGGCTGGCATTGCGCAGCGCCTGTCTCAAGATGGCAGCCGATGCGAACCGCTGATCCGGATGTGGCGACATCGCTTTTTCGATCACTGAAGCGACCGCAATCGGGACTTCCAGGTTCATCTCGTTGATCGGCGGCAAAGGATCGGGCTGTCCCATGAGCATTGCCGCTATCCGAGTCATAGCATCCTGCGGCATCGCTCCGGTCAAAAGGTGGTAGAGCGTCGCGCCGATACTATAGAGATCGCTGCGCGCATCCGTGCCAGTGCCGCGAATCTGTTCGAGCGACGCGTAGTTTGGTGTGTAACCTCGAATGCTCTGGCTAACTTGTGAATCTTGCGTCGTAATTCCCTTGGCCAATCCGAAGTCGAGGAGGATCACCTCACCTCGTGGAGTCAGTTTCAGGTTTTGCGGTTTGATGTCGCGATGGATGATTGGCGGTTTTTGCGCGTGCAGATATTCGAGGGCATCGAGCAATTGATCTGCCCAGCGCAAAACCTGGGATGTCATAAATACGCCCTGTCCACGCTCTCTACGTTCTGCCAGCAACTGTTCCAGGTCCATGCCCGGAATGTATTGCATGACAAGGAACTGTCTGTCGCCGATGGCGAAATAATCCATTACAACCGGCAGCGCGGCGTGACGCAGGCGGTTGAGTAATCGCGCTTCTTGAGAAAACGCTTTTTGAAGTTGGATATCGTTGTAAAAGGTCTCTTTTAAGGCAACTGCATTGCCGAACTTTCGGTCTGTTGCTTGATAGACTGCTCCCATGCCGCCCTGCCCAAGCAGACGCATCACGAGATAGCGATCCTGCAACAGCGTATTCGGAGCGAGCATCTGGCTCTCCTTTTCTTTATCGTGTTCATTGTCGTGGGGTTTATTGACATAATTTAAGGATATGGCAGGTCACACCTCGACTTTGCCATTCTTGGTGGGGCAAGAACATACCATCAATGATCCGGCAATTTATGCTTATGGTGAAATCAATAGGGGACGATACTAAGTCTTATCGTTCTAAATAGGTGTGATGAAGATCCCACGCCTAACCATCACACAGGCGCATCTTCCGGTAGGCAACATAGCAGATAACACTTATGCGCTATCAGTTCTTGTCTTCGCTTTATACAGTCTTCGGTTTATCCACTTTTTCGCAGTGTCAATGCATACGGGGATTATACCCATTAACCCACGATATCAATATGTTCAAAATGTCCTAAATTTTTCGACCGTTTTTCGACCAAACAGCAGTCGAGGGGGAAGTGAGGTGTCGGGCACGTGTATTTATACATCGGATTGAGGTCAGAATGGAAGCCTTTCATAATTAAAATTTCGAGAAAATGTATCTTTTCGAGAGAATGTATCAAAGAGAGTTTGTATATCTCATAATCATATGCTGACACTCATTATGTGCTTCAACGACGAGCCTTAGGAGATCGGCGTCAATCTTCGCGCGCTCGATGATTCGCTTGACAGCAAATAACCGAAGACTGAGAATCGCCCCAGTCTCTTGCTGAATTGATCAATCCGCCGATACCAGAGGTTGCGCCTCATGGCTGAAATAGATTTCGAATTAGCGCATTTTTTCGCGTGGGCCAGGCTACGTGCCTATCGTGAATTCGACGAACGCATGAAGGCCGACCCTCAGCTTGACCCAAACTGGACTTTTTCAGAGATTATGCAGGAACTTCTCAATGAATACCGCCGCTTGCACGCCCATCAGCTGCAAGCGGACACGTCATCAACCCAAAATAGTGACGAGTGATTACTGAGTGCACCAATACCTGTCATCACTTGGAGAGGAGCAGCTATGTGGATTCGCAAATGTTTCGATGATGAAGATAAACCCCTTCAATCCCCTGTCCCAACCGAAATCTGCTCGAACGAAGAATTCATCCCGCCCGCGCAAACCGCCAGGCAGGCACGCTGGGAAACGCGCATCGCCGAGATGGCCGATGAATGTGCAGTGAGGCTCGGCCACTCTCGTCGCCGCTTCCTGCAAACGACCGGTGGAATGGCTGTGGCCATGCTTGCTTACAATGAAGTCTTCGGTAAAACCTATGAAGTCGACCCGATAGAAGCGCTCGATCCGGCCGCTTACGCTGAAAAATGGCCGAAGACCGAGTTCATCTTCGACAACCAAACACATCACATTGATGTCGAGAGCCGCTGGTTTGAAACGACCGAAGCCGGAAAACAGGCGGCTGCCTTCCTGCGAAACTTCCGCAGCAATGCCGGCTCGACTGCTGATGCTCTCGCGCAGCTCAATCAAGCGAACTACGTCAAAGAGCTGTTTATGGATAGTGACACGATGATGGCGATTATCAGCGGTGTGCCCTCAGCGCAGTGGAACGAGAACATCTTGCCACCGGACAAGATGGTGCAGACGCGCGACGCTATCAATCGGATGGCCGGCGGCACGCAGCGTATGCTCAGCCATGGGCTGCTCCGGCCGAATATGGGCAAACCCGAATTTGAGGAGATGGAACGACAGGTCAAAAAGCTCAAGATCAATTCGTGGAAGATGTACACGGGTTCCATGATCGGCAGCGGCCCTTATTGGCTCGATGATGAAAAGAACACCTATCCTTTCTGGGAGCGTTCACGAAAACTCGGCGTGAAGAACATCTGCGTCCACAAAGGCCTACCGCTTGGTCTGTTTGATGTAGATTATTGTCATCCGAAAGACGTCGAGAAAGTGGCGAAAGATTTCCCCGATCTCAACTTCATCATTTATCACTCGGGGTGGCACCCGACTGCCGCAAGCACGCGACGCCGCGAAGGCTCAGCCGACAATCCGCAGAACATTCCGTGGTGCTCTGAATTGATCGATATCGTCAAGAGGAACAATTTGAAAAACGTCTACTTTGAAGTGGGGAGCACCTGGAATTATTTGTCAAGCAGTAACGGCGTCGGAGCGATGCATCTCATAGGACAGATCCTTAACCTGCCCGGGGGCGAAGACCGGATCATCTGGGGCACTGATTCGATCTGGGGTGGCAGTCCACAATCGCAGATCGAGCGTCTGCGTCGCTTCCAGATAAGCGATGAGATTGTGGAGAAATTCGGCTATCAGAAAATCACACCGGAAATCAAAGCGAAGATCTTCGGCCTCAATGCCGCGCGGCTTTACAAACTCGATGTCAAAGCCCAGCGCAAAGCGATTCAAACCGATAAGATCGCCGAGCTGAAACAGGACTATGACGAAGACCCGCGTCCGAGCAACACGCAATTCGGCTGGGTCTGGCGGGAGCGCGGGCAGAAGGGATAATCCGAAATGGCAACTACTGGGAGCGCAAGCGCTCCCAGTAGTTGCAGAGGATAAATTTGAATGCGGACATTGAAACAGGGCGACAAAGGAGCGGAAGTCAAAAAACTTCAGGAGCGTTTGCTCGAGCGTGGCCACAATCCTGGGACGCCGGATGGAAGTTTCGGACCGAACACCAGATCGGCTGTCAGCGCATTTCAGAGAAGCATCGGACTTGTCGTTGATGGGATAGCAGGGCCGGCAACGTTGCGAGCTCTCGACCTGATTTCACATGAAGACTTTTTAGCCGCCGTCTCCGTCATCCCGAGGGTGAAAATCGATCTGGTTGCGAAGATGTTCCCGGGCACACCGCTTAAGAACATCGAGCAAAACCTCGGTTTCGTGCTCAAAGCTCTCGAAGATGTCGAGTTGGTTGACAAAGGCATGGTGCTCATGGCGCTCGCTACAATCCGCGCCGAAACCGCCGGCTTCCTCCCGATTAGTGAGCTGCCTTCAAAATTCAATACCCTGCCGCCTGGACCGCCTTTCAATCTCTATGACTTCCGCACAGACCTGGGAAATCAAGGCCCGCCAGATGGTGAAAGGTTTAAGGGTCGTGGCTTCATTCAACTCACTGGCCGGGATAACTATCTGAGGTATGGACAGAAGATCGGAGTGGGCAATCAATTAGTGGAAAACCCCGACCTGGCCAACTCTCCGCAAGTTGCAGCGCAATTGCTGGCTCGTTTCCTCAAAGATAAGGAGAAAAAGATCCGCGAGGCGCTGCAGCAAAACAAGCTGGACGCTGCACGGAGGCTGGTCAACGGGGGATCACACGGACTGGCTCAGTTCGAAAAAACATTCAAGACCGGAGCTCAACTGATTTGAAGAAGAGATGAAAGCAAGAGCTGAAAACTATCGATGCGAAAAATGACTGAATATTCATTCAGTTCCAAACGAATATTGTCTGACCGGTCAACTAATTACATATAAAATTGTCGCTCATGACAGCGATGTTATTGAAATGATTGGATAAATCGGGTTTTGAAAAGCTTGACAGAGAGCTCCTTTTGACCGTAGATTAGCGATGGCATCGGCTGCAGATGTTATCCATCACACACTCGAAGCAAGAGGAGGAGACTCACTGATGCGTTTCAAAAGACCCTATTCCCTGTCTATCATTATTGCTCTCTGTTTAACCGTCGGGCTCGTGTTCATCACGGCGGGCAATGCAAACGATAATCCTGTTACCAAAACCTCAACAAAAAACGTAACCTTCAACAAAGATGTCGCGCCGATCTTTTTCAATAATTGCACCGAATGCCATCGTCCCGGTGAAGGCGCGCCTTTTTCAGCCTTAAACTACAAAGACGTCCGCCCCTGGGCCAAGTCAATCCGGGAAAAAGTTCTGAACCGGCAGATGCCACCCTGGCACGCCGATTCGCGCTACGGTGATTTCAAAAACAATCGCACTCTGACGCAACAAGAGATCGATACCATCGTTGCCTGGGTCGATCAGGGAGCCAGTGAGGGCGATTCCAAGGACCTGCCACCTGCGCCCAAATTCAGTGATGGTTGGAATATTGGCCAGCCGGATTTTGTAATTCAGATACCTGAAGAGTACGCCTACAAACCCGGTGTCGACGAGTATCAATACTTCGACGTTGATCCGAAATTTACCGAGGATAAGTTTGTGGCGAAGGTTGAGGCACGTCCCGGCAATCGGAAGATCGTGCATCACATTATTGCTTTTATCTTTCCGCCCGGCTCGCCGAATATGGCGATGATGACGACCGAGCAGCGTTATAAGGCAATGGAAGCGAATTTGAAGAACTCGCCGTTATATCGCGATGGCTATCTACTGCGGTTAAAACCCGATCAACCCGTTATTGACGATGGCTGCAATTCGCCCAGCGGAGGGCGTGGCAGTGGCGAGAGTCTCTTGACGGGTTACGCACCCGGACGCAATGCCGATGTTTTCCAACCGGGTGTCGTCAGAAAGATTCCTGCCGGCTCAATTATTCGATTCCAGATTCACTACTCGAACCAGACGCTTAAGAGCGATGCGGTGGAAAAAGACCGCTCGATGGTAGGACTCGTTTTCGCCAAAGAACCAGCGGCGAAAATTGTCTTGACCAACAACATCGGGAATCTTTTCTTCAAGATCCCCGCCGGCGCCGAGAATCATCGTGTCACTGCCTGCCGTACACTGCGTCGCGATACAACGATTTACGGCCTCATGCCACACATGCACTTGCGCGGCAAGTCAATGGAGTACAAGGCCTTCTATCCTGATGGGAAGTCAGAAGTCCTGATCAGCGTGCCGAATTACGACTTCGCATGGCAGACCAACTACATTCTCAAAGAGCCGAAGCGGCTGCCCAGGGGAAGCAAGATTATGGTCACGGCCTACTACGACAATTCCGCGAAGAATAAGTTCAATCCCGATCCGCAGAAGGAAGTACGCTATGGCGAGCCGACCTACGATGAGATGATGCTCGGTTTTATGGATTTCATCGTGGAGATGCCTCCGATTGTGCAGGTTGATGCGAAAATTCTTGACAGCTATGTCGGGAAATACGAAGTGATGCCGAACATCTTCGCCACGGTGACACGAAGCGGCAATAGCCTCGTCGTGCAAATACCGCTGCAACCGAAGATGGAATTCCTGCCGCAATCCGAGAACAAGTTTTTCTTGCGTGGCAGCGATCTAGACCTCACCTTCGTCAAGGATGACAAAGGTGAAGTGACTGAAGCCCTGCTGGAAGGCGGGCGCACGACGCGCGCAAAGAGAGTCAAAGAAGCCACGGCCAACACTACAGGAGTCGGGAACCAATAGGATGCGTCCAGGCTAAATTAAGCTACATGAATATTGGGACATGAACCACGGATTTACACGGATGCGACGGATTGACGCGGATCAAATCCGCGTCAATCCGTCGCATCCGTGTAAATCC
>JAKEHZ010000047.1 GCA_022614735.1 Acidobacteriota bacterium
GCGGATTGCGGATTGCGGATTTGAAAAGATTTCAGCAATTCAGGTACTGGTTCTCTTTAAATCCGCAATCCGCAATCCGCAATCCGCAATCAAATGGCTAACCAAAAATTGCAACTGAATCTCTTCTCTGAATCGAACCAGGTCCGTTGAGGCCTGAATCCTCTCTCTTCAGCCAGAGCGTAAAGCTGCGCCAAATCGTACTTGTATGAGTTTTCGGTGTGAATAATCTCGCCCTCATCAAATTCGATCTGCAAGCCGATTTTATTGATCCTGACTGACTGTGTGGCGCGACTGACGAGATGGATCTCTACTCGCCCCTCTTTCTCTTGATAAATTGCACGATGTTCAAATCGTGCTGGATCAAAATCCGCATCCAATTCCCTATTGATCCGCAAGAGTAAGTTGAGATTGAAGGCTGCTGTCACTCCGAGAGCGTCATTGTATGCCGGCTCGATGATGGCGGAGGATTTCTTCAAATCTGCGCCAAGTAACAATCCATCTCCTCCTCGCAGGGCGCCGCGAATCTGACCGAGCAGCTGTCGCGCTTCATCCGGCGTGTAATTGCCGATATTCGAACCTAAGAACAGCACCAATACTCTTTCTCCATCCCGTCTGGCAATCGAACTGAGCCCATTCGTGTAATCGCTGATATGAGCGGTGATATGCAAATTCTGATAATCACCGAGCAATTTACTCGCGCTCTGTTCGAGGATCGTTTCCGAAATGTCTATCGGCTGGTAGTACAATTCCGTCTGCCGCGCAAGGATCGCTTCGATGAGAAGCCTGGTTTTTATCGAGCTGCCGCTGCCCAATTCGACGATGCTGGCCGAGCCGGGCATTTGCGCGACGATCTCTGCTGCGTGACGCTCGAAAATCTCCGTCTCAGCTCGCGTCAGGTAGTACTCCGGGAGGAGACAGATCGCCTCGAAGAGTTGTGATCCGAGCGCATCATAAAAATATTTCGGCGGTAGGCTTTTCGGTTTTGCAGTCAATCCGAGACGCACATCATCGGCAAATCGATTATGATTCCATTGCGAACTCGATTGATGAATAACGAAGCGGGAAATCACAACAGATGGCATTGGAGCGTGCATATTTTTGATTCCTCTTGTCTCAGTGCTTTCAATAAAAATAAAGCTCGCCTATCGAGCCGGTGTTTCAGACATTTGCGTCTGATTCAAGAAAAAGCTGAATGTTGAAATGCGAAAACAAGCATGACATAGGAGCCGTTTATTCTCAAAAACATCGGTAGGACAGGTTGGCAACCTGTCCTACCCATTCTCAGAGGAGTCATTCATGTCGCACTGCGACACCCAGAAACGACGAAAATAGTTCGTAGTACCGGCTTCAGCCGGGAGCGGCGTCGTCAGACGCCCTGCAAGGCTCGTAAACGAGCCGCTTCCGGCTGAAGCCGGTACTACGAACTATTTTCGGAGTAGGAAAGAGAAGACGGCAATCACCATGCCATTTCGGTTCTCTCAGAGTTGACGGGTCTGTAGTTGAATCAGCATTAGATTAGCAGGGACGGTATTTTATGAGCCGCTGAATTAATCGGAGAAAAGTGCTGAGATTTTGCTTCAAATGAATTTAGAAATATGTCCAGGACTTAAGAGACGGCGAAACCGCAGGGAAACACTACAGTCGGTGTTGCCGATCAATACGGTGCAGTACCGCGCGCCCAAGCAAGCGAGCGAGCCTGCAGGCTGCCGCTTGCTTGGGCGCGCGGTACGGTTCTCAGTTGTCAGTTGTTGAGTCACACACGCAATTCAGATGTTGCCTTCTGCGACCTCACGTAGCGGCGATTGACTTCATTCCAATCCACGTTCTGCATAAACGCGTCGACATATTTCGCCGCCGCAGCGCCGTAGTCGATGTGATAAGCATGCTCGTACATATCCATGACGAGCAATGGGCAGCTGAATGGGGCGTTATGCATATGATCCCATCCCCAGTAGTTATGCAATACGCCGGTGTGGAAGTTGAACCCGAGAGTCACCCAACCCGATCCGCCGGCGAGGGCATTTCCGGTCTTTTTGAATTCTGCCTCCCACTGCTCAAAACTCCCCCAGGTAAATCTGATGGCAAAAAGGATGTCGCTGCCGGGTTTGCCATCGCCGCCGAGGTTGCCGAAGTAAAGATCATGCATGACGACCGAGCCGGTGCGAATCAACTCCTCACGTTTGAGATCGCCATACATATAAGCAGGCAGGTCTTTATCGTTCAACAATGCCGCAAGCTTCAATTCAACAGCGTTAAGCGCTTTGACCGTTCCGCCGTAATTATTCTCCCAATGTGATTTGATCAGCCTCTCGGAAAGTCCATTAAGTTTTGCCGGATCGAAGGGTAATGGCTTCGGCTGATGTTGTCCGGCGAAAGCCTTGATCACATTGGAGGCAGGAGTCTGATTGGCTGCAGCGGCAGGAGTCTGGGCCTCTGCCGTTATCAAGTCTGAAAGTGACAATCCAACGCCACCAAGCGCCATGGTTTCAATCGCTTCGCGTCTCGAAATATTCTTCATCGTTTTTCTCCTCCGGGTGACGCAGAAAAAATTCTGCGCTGTGCTATTTGGGTAGTTTGACGATCACGCGAGTTTCCGCGCACAACTCGTCAGTGCCGCGCGCGGCGATTCGATCAGACGGGGCGTGGTCAATGAAGACCTCAATCAAATCATGCCATGAGGGTTGAAAAATGCAGCGCGTTTGACATTCAACCTATTCCCTCACGCGGTCGCAGATGCGAGTCACAATCGGGCGTTCGGCGATTGTCTCAATTGCAGCAGGGGAGAACAACGCGGGGGTGAGGTCTGCTCGCCATCAGCTTACTTCGGAAAACATTCCAGGCGCAAGCCTCTCGTGTACAACTCGGATTGTCAGAATATGGATAGCTATTCAATCGAGTTGAATAGCAATTGAGAGGCGTTGATTCTTGCGAATGCGGAAGAGATCAAAGAGACTCTTGATCAGGCCGTATTTGCGATTCAAGAGCTCGTGAGTTCGCCTGTCTCCGGCTTCGTCGAGAAAACGTGCTGTCGCATCAACCCATCGACCTTTAACATTTCCAAGCACGTCGCATGGCGCAATACGGACACGCGGATTGTGACGAATGCGTTTGACTTTGTATGAGTCGGCCAGGGTATAGATATAAAACCTGCCGTCACCTTCGGCAAACCAGACAGGTGTACGCACGGCCTGGCCGTTCTGACGGTAGCTTTCAAGGCTCAGATATTTCTGTCCGACGAACTGCGAGATTTTATCGCCACCCATCTCACGAATATCCTTTGTCTCGGAACGCAAAAAGATAGAGACCGGCGCCAACGAACGGAATCATGATGATTGCAATCAGAACCACCTTGGTGGCCCAATCGCGCGATGATTGCAGCACATCGAGGATCGCATAGAGGCTGAGAATCGCGTAAGCGGCGAGCAGGAGAGTCTTCATTACAGTTTATGCCTCCAAAAATTTGGTTTTCACTCCGAAAAATCAGTGCCCATCTGTCCTGACTTCGCGTAGTGAGCCTTACGACACTTTTGGAATTTTTGTTCCTCGATAATCTTCAACGACTGCGAAGCGAAGAGAGTGAAGAGAATCAATTCTCCTGGTTCTCTTCGCTTCTTCGCGGCTCTATCCACTAAGTTTGGACTTCACGATTTGATTGACGACTTTGCCGTCTACGGTATGACCCGTGAGCTTCGCCATCACGGCTTTCATGACATTTCCCATCTCTTTCATCGAATTCGCGCCAGTCTCGGCAATTGTCTCTTCTACGATCCTGGTGATTGCAGCCTCATCCAAAGCCGCGGGCAGATACTCCGCAATGATTTTGATCTCGGCCGCTTCCTTCTCGGCGAGCTCCGGGCGCGCGCCCTTGTTGTATTGTTCGATGCTCTCGCGGCGCTGTTTGACGAGCGATTGCATGACCATGATCGCTTCTTCATCAGTGATCGCGGCCATCTTTTCAATCTCACGGTTTTTGAGCGCGGTCTTTACCATCCGCAATGTCGAAAGGCGCTCCACTTCTTTATTCTTCATCGCTCTTTTTAAATCTTCATTGATGCGTTCCAGGAAAGCCATCTTACATTTCTCCTGTTCATTTCTGCTGTTCATTTCTGCTGTTCATTTTTGCTGTTCATTTTTGCTGTTCGATGATCGTCTTGAGAAGATGATAGTAGTTATAGGTTGTGCCTGCGCAGCTGTCAAACCGCTTTTAGCCTGTCTGGTTGCGCGCCCATGCGAAATTTGTTAGTCTTTTCATTCTCCTCGTGGTGAGTTAATCAAGACTACTCCTGGCAAATGTTATCTAC
>JAKEHZ010000310.1 GCA_022614735.1 Acidobacteriota bacterium
AAAGATCAACCGCCAAGACGCCAAGAACGCCAAGGTCTTGCCGCCTTCTTGGCGTTCTTGGCGTCTTGGCGGTTGATCTTTTTCATTGTTTCAGGGCGTCGTCCATTACGACATGAACGACTCCTCCGAAAATAGTTCGTAGTACCGGCTTCAGCCGGAAGCGGCTCGTTTACGAGCCTTGCGAGGCGTCTGACGACGCCGCTTCCGGCTGAAGCCGGTACTACGAACTATTTCATCAGTATTCTATAAGTTGCTGACGATAACTTTCAAAATTCCGTTTCATCTCGCCGAGCGAATCGCCGCCGAACTTCTCCCGCATCGCCCGCGCCAGGACTATCGCCACCATTGCTTCGCCGATCACCCCCGCAGCCGGGACCGCTGTCACATCCGATCGTTCGAAGTCTGAATCCATCGGTTCTTTCGTCTCGATGTTGACGCTGCGGAGACGCTTGCGCAATGTCGCAATAGGTTTCAAGTAGCCGCGCACGCGAACCTCCTCACCGTTTGTCATCCCGCCTTCCAGCCCTCCGGCCCGGTTGGACAATCGCCCAAATAAGCGCGTGTCATTATTGTAGCAGATTTCGTCGTGAACTTGTGAACCGGGCTTCGAGGCGTTCGTTACCCCCTCGCCAATCTCCACAGCTTTGACCGCATGGATGGACATAACTGCCTGTGCCAGTTGCCCATCGATTTTAGCCGTCCAGCTGATATGCGATCCGAGGCCGGGAAGACAGCCCTTTGCCACTACCTCGAAGATCCCACCCAATGTATCGCCCTCTTCCACTCCGGCCCTGTCAATCCTCGCGATCATTCGAGCTTCGGCTTCTTTGTCGGTACAGCGGAGCATCGTGTCGTCGTAGACCGCCTCGATCTGCCCCCAGTCGGCATTCTGATTCTCAATCGAAATTTCGCCCAGATTGATGACGTGGCTGGCGATGAGCATGTCGAATTCACGCAACAGCAATTTGGCAAAAGCCCCCACTGCGACACGCATCGTCGTTTCGCGCGCGCTCGCGCGTTCCAATATATCGCGCAGGTCGTGCCTATCGTATTTCAATCCGCCAACCAGATCAGCATGCCCCGGTCTCGGGCGAATCACTTTGCGGTCACGTTCAGGCGGAGTGTTCACTTTTTCCGCAGCCATCACTTCGAGCCAGTTCATGAAATCTTTGTTTTCGACCATTATCGCCACAGGTGAGCCGAGCGTTTCACCCTGGCGCACACCCGAAAGTATCTGAATAGTATCAGACTCAATCTTCATCCGTCCGCCGCGCCCGTAGCCCTGTTGCCGTCGCCACAGCTCGTGGTTGATGAAGCCTTGATCAATGACAAGACCGGCGGGCAGTCCTTCAATTGTGGCCACCAGGGCGCGTCCGTGCGATTCGCCTGCGGTTGTGAAATCGAAAATCATAGATGGATTCTAGGACACATCTGTCATAGTGGGCAATTAGCAATGTACAGCTGGCGCTTCCCAAACAATCCACCCACAAAATTCGGCCGTGTCAGGAAAACTCAAAATACGTTTGTTTCTTACTCTCCTCCCATGATAATTTCGCCTGCTTAACACATTTCAAATTAATCCCTACTGGAGAGCTATGGAAAATACTAATAAGATCAGTCGCCGTGCATTCGTTTCAGGAACTGCCGCCTCTGTCATTATCACCGCAGCAAACGCAGGCAGAGTCCTCGGCGCTAATGAACGATTGCGAATAGGCGTGATCGGTTGCGGCGGAATGGCCAACGGTCACATGCAGGCGCTTCTGAGAATGAAGGAGAATGACAACGTCGAGATCGCAGCCCTTTGCGATGTCTGGCAGAAACGTCTAGATGCTGCTGTGACGCTGACCGGAGGCAAACCTTACAAGGACTATCGCGCCCTACTCGATCAAAAAGAGATCGATTATGTTCTGATCGCCACGCCCGAACACTGGCACGCAAAGATGACGCTCGATGCCGCCGATGCAGGCAAGCACATTTATTGTGAAAAGCCAATGACCTACTCGATCGATGAGTCGAAGAAGGTCGTCAAGAAAATTCAGCAGACAAAAGTCAAAATGCAGGTTGGCGTGCAGGGGATGTCAGACGATTCATACGAGACGGCCCGTGCCTACATCGCTGAGGGAGCTCTCGGTAAAGTCGTGCAGGCGCAGATCGATTACTCTCGCAATCACAAAGGTGATTTCTGGGCAGGGCAAATGGATACCGACCTCAAGCCGGGAGAGAATCTGGATTGGAACGCATGGTTGGGACCCGCGCCGAAGCGTCCGTTCGACCCTGACCGTTTCTTCCACTGGCGTCGCTATTGGGATTATTCGGGCGGCATCGCCTCTGACCTCTTCGTTCATCGCATCACGCGGATGATCAAAGCGCTCGACCTGAAATTCCCCGAACGCGCAGTCGCCATGGGAGGCAAATGGGAATTCACCAACAGCCCTGCAGAAATCCCCGATACTTTCGATATGATGTGCGACTATCCGGGCGGTCCGACGGTGATAGTTATCTCATCGCAGGCGAACGACACGCCGATTCCACACGTCATTCGCGGCCATCAGGCGACACTCGAATTCAACCGCGAAGGCTTCATCATTCGCCCGCAAGGTCTCTTTGCCGAAGGCAGGAGTGAAATTGTGCATAAGAAGACGGGTGGTGAAGACGTCACACTGCACCACCGTAATCTGTGCGACGCCATTCGCACCGGTGCAGCCCTGAAGTGTGATGTCATGCTCGGCTATTACGGCCTGGTCGCTGTTCGAATGGCTGTCGATTCTTATCGGAAGAAGAAGTATATGGCCTGGGATGCGAGGCGCGAGAAGGCAGTTGAGGCGTAAGTTTCAACCAAGGAGAAGAGAGAATACGAAACAAACGAAAAGTTGAGTAATTTTGCAAAGTTTCATATTCCGGGTAATAGTTTCAACACAAAGGGTCAAAGGGTCAAAGGGTCAAAGGGGGAGAAGAAGTTGATTTTTTTCTTCTTTGACCCTTTGACCCTTTGACCCTTTGTGTTGAAACTATTAGCTAGTTTCGGCTTCCTATGAAACTCGCCGTCTGTTTCGTTTGTTTCGTATTCTCTCTTCTCCAGTTACTTTCCCGACGACACCATGTCGGGAATATACAAAGCCGCGACTCCTCGCGCGATGCTATCCGGCCTGGCATTTCCGGTATTCGTCAGAACTATCACGGTCAATCCGTCATCAATGAATCGTGCGAATTGAGAGCGAAATCCGGAAAGCGTGCCTCCGTGGTGTACCAGCTTATGACCGCTTGCCGTACTGAGTTCCCAACCGAGGCCATAAGGATGGGTTGTGCCGTTATTCAATTTGACTGGCGTCCACATCTGCTCGCGGAGCGATTGCTTGAGAATTTTGTCGGTGTAGAGCGCGGCATCCCATTTCGCCAGGTCGAGAGCGGTTGAGAGAAATGCGCCACTCGGACGCACCGCAAGCAATTCGCCGGCGTTTTGCAGGTTATCCTTCTCCCAGCTATAGCTGTCGGCACGGTTTTGTACAATCTCTGTGACGCTTGTAATGCGCGTGGCGTTCATCTCCAACGGCTTAAATACACGCTCACTCAAATAATCGCCCCAGGACTTGCCCGAAACCTTATGTATGATCTCGGCGAGCGTAAAGTAACCGACGTTACAATATTCCCACTTCTCTCCGGGCGTGAACCGAAGCGGTAAAGGATAGGCAGTCTTTATTACATCCAGATCGTTCTGAACTTTGTAGGCTTGAAAACCGGGAGCTTCGCGGATAATGCCGGATGTATGGGTCAACAGATGCCGAACGGTGATATCTTTCCAGGTGTCCGGCGTCCCCTCAAGGAACTTGCTGACCTTATCATCGAGGTTAACCTTGCCCTCATTGACCAGTAGCATAATCCCGGTAGCAATGAATTGTTTGCTGACCGAACCGATCTTATAGACAGTTTCAGGTCTGGCAGGAATGTTAAGTTCGGCGTTTGCCTTCCCGTAGCCTTCAACCTTGATGATCTTACCATCCTTAATGACAGCAAGTGTGAGACCTATTATTCGCTGCTTCTCCATTTCAGCTTTAATGTAGTCATCTACTTTATCCGCCTGTGCTGTGACTGCTGCAACAAATAATAGAACGAACGCGTAAAGGGGAATCCGTTTAAGTAACATAGTTCCTCTCCTTGTTATCACACTTCCTTGATTACTTGAGCGAGCGCCGATATGGTGCGATCTATCTCTTCCATCGTGTTGTAAATATGCGGGCAGAAGCGAACGCCGCCAGTCGGAGCTCCAGCGATGCCATGCTTGGTGTAGAGTGTTTCATAAATCTTCTGGTTGTTCATTCCCTCGAACCTTAAGACGCACACCCCGGCGCTCAACTCTGGCGTGGTAGGTGTGATAAGCTTTGCGCCTGGGATTTTCATCACGCCATCCTTTAAAGCCGCTGCCAGCTGCCTGATACGCGCCTCGATGCGAGACTGGCCAATCAGGTTAAGGAAATCCACCGTGGTTCCCACTGCCGAAACGGCAGCATCATCACGCTGGCCCAGCGTCTCGAACTTACGCGCTCCCCGCGCTGAAGTCTCGGCTTTATTACCCCATCCCACTCCGACCACGCTCGGCCAAATTTCGGCGATGCGTTCCTGCCTGATATAAAGCAACCCCGCTTCTTTAGGCCCGAGAAACCACTTATGCGCACTGCCGGAGTACGAGTCGCATCCCAGCTCGTGGAGATTGCGCGAAAGCGCGGCAAATGTTTGCGCGCCGTCAACGTGAGTATAGATACCGCGCTCGCGGGCCATCCGGCACAGCTCCCTGGTGGGCAGCTTCACACCGGTTGTATTGGAAACATCTGTCCAGGCCAGCACCCTGGTTTTGGCCGAGATCGCCGACCGAAAAATTTTCAGCATCTCTTCCACACTTTCCGGCGATCTCTGAAGGCTGACACGCTTGACGGTGAAACCGATCCTGGCCGCGCGCACATCCCAGGCGACGTTATTGGTCGGATGATTTTGGTCAAAGATAACTACTTCATCGCCGGCTTTCAGCTCCAGGCCTTTGACAATCATGTTGTTCGCCTCACTGGTGTTTCTGACGATGGCGATCTCATCCTCGGTAGCGCCCATAAAAGCCGCAAGCTTCCGGCGCGATTCCTCGAGAAGCGCATCGAATTTGGCGCGATTCTGGAAAGAGACATCGCTGTCCAGATCATCAGTGATACGGAAAACCCTCTCTCTGACCATGTGTGGTGACGGACAGAGGTTCGCGGCATTGAGCATAATAAACCGAGGCTTGATCGTAAATTGTTCTTTCACCAGCTGCCAGAAAGATTCGCTCACAGTATCGGCGGTGGTGAGACTGCTAGCTACGCGCGACAACTCATCTCCCGATTCAGCCCGAAAAAGCCCGGGAAAAACCGGAAGCGCTGCTGCACCTCCGGTAAAACCTTTGAGAAAATTACGGCGGGTTGGGGTCGGTAGGAATTGATTTTGACTTACTTGGTGGTTCATCTTTATCACCTCCATTGCAAAGGAGAATACGAAACAAACGAAAAGTTGTTTATTCTTCGAGATGCCAACGCGTGGCATCCTTCGGAAACTGCTTCCAGGCTAAAACCATACGGGGCCGGAAGACATATACCCCGCCAGCCCCGAATTCCTCAGGCTTCGGCCCGTAGCCGTACTTCCTGGCTGACTCCTCTGAGAGGCGAGTCGCCAGTGAGAGATCCGGTGCGCGCAGCTCTTTAGCGTCGCCGTGCAGAATGACTACATCTAGACCGTTTTCAAGATGGACGCAGACAGCCGGATTCGCCGCCAGATTGCGATTGCGGCGCGTTTGTGGACTTCCACCAAAATAAAGTTGGTCATCAAGCCAGAGGCCGTCGACCGGCGTCGCGTGTGGGCGGCCATCGGGGCTGACTGTGCAGATCCAATAGTGCATTGCCTGGGACATCCGGTCAGTGACGTGTTCCCAGGGAAGTAATCCCTTTTTGTCATTTGGGATACCGTAGCCTGGGATGTGAGGGCGGCTCGCCTTCGGACCCGATTCCAGACCGGGTTGTTTCTTCTTCGAGGCTCGCTTCGTGGTTACCATTTTTCATCTCCAGGAGAAATTGCCAGCCGGTTTCATCTTCCATTTGTCATTTGATATTTGTCATTTGTCATTGATCGAGTAGTGTTCTCTGCAATGACAAAGACAAATATCAAATGACAAATGGAAAATGATCAGGTCTCCGCTTCCCCCTTTTTTCTGGCCCACATCGCTGCGAGATCCTCGGCTTCGCCTTTTGTTAGATTGTCATAGACCTCGGCGTTGCTGTTTACAACACCGTCTTCCAACTCGCAAACTTCCCAATCCGGAGCGTTTGGGTCAAGACCCTGGCGACCCGGAGTGAGCCTGACCTCGAATGTGACCTGAGGTCCTTTATGTAAATTTTCCATTGAATTTATTACCTCTCGTACTAACGTGATGGCATTACACTATCGTTATGAAAAACCCTGCATCCGCTACACCCCGACGACTCGTGCAACTCTATTGGCTGGCAATGTTTATATCTCTGATAGGTCTTGGTGATGCGATCTATCTGACTGTGCATCACATCACAGGTCGAAGTGTAAAGTGTACTGTCGCCAGCGGTTGCTCTGCAGTGCTGGGGAGCGCTTACGCCACCATCGCAGATATTCCCATTGCTGCCCTCGGAGCGCTGGCTTATTTTGTTGCCTTCAGTCTCGCGACGCTGGCGGCGTTCGGTTACGTTCGTGCGCGCACCTGGTTGGCCCTCGTCATCGCCCCCATGTTAATTTCAACTCTCTGGTTGCTCTATTTGCAAGCATTCGTATTGCGAGCATATTGTGACTATTGCCTCCTCTCGGCGGCAATGACGCTGATGCTCACTGCAGTTGTTGTCGTAGCCTATATGACAGACCGTGGCAGGTAAAGAGTAAAGCGTATGAAAGATTCTTTCCTTGTATTCTACTTTTCTGCGGTCACCTTCACTTATCCGCCGTTCAGCAAGCTTCTGATCTCCTTCCGCAAATTATCAATTTTTAGTTCTTCGAACGGTATCTCACGACCATTGATGAAGACCGTCGGTGTGCTATTGACACCGAGCGCTTGCCCACGTCGTAAATCGGAAGCGACGATCGTGTTGGCCCGATTGCCACCCATATCATTCACAAAAAGATCGACGTTTAGCCCTAATTGGCGCGCATAGCTGAGGAAGATCGGGCGCGCATCAGTCGCGCTGCTCCACACCGATTGATTTTTGTAGAGCAAATCGTGCATCTCCCAGAATCGCCCCTGTAATCCGGCAGCCACAGCCGCCTGTG
This sequence comes from Acidobacteriota bacterium, assembly GCA_022614735.1. GTDB lineage: Bacteria > Acidobacteriota > Blastocatellia > RBC074 > RBC074 > JAKEHZ01. Next base: position 7,300 of record JAKEHZ010000310.1, read on the forward strand.
AAGCGGCGACCGCGTGCTGATGAATTTGGACAAGCGGGAAGTGGCGGAAGCTGAACTGGACGCGATCACCAAATTCGTCTTTTATTGTTTTCAACACAGGATGGAGGGTGCCGCATGGGGGACATTGATAATCACCGAACTCTTCGAGTGTGACAGCCGTTCTATTATTGGTCCGTGCCTGATTGGGATCGAGGCTCGGTGTAGGAACCGGGGTTGTAGAGATTGGGGGCTGCTTTGTGCGATACATCAAAGCTCCCGCAAGGATAGCGATGACTAGAACAGCTGCGATTATCGCAAAAGGCAAATAGCGTTTCATTAATCTTTGTTCCTTTAACAATCTGGAAGCCTCCCGTCACAAAATTCAGGAGGCGTATCTAAGATATTTAAGGTTAACTTATTAGCGATCAAAGACAAAGTGTAATGGAGAGGGATATATGAAAAGGGTGATAGGTTTGGATTTCGGGACAACGAATAGCGCCCTGGCAGTTGCAGAGCCCGGGGGGGCATCCACCCTTGCATCCTTTGAGAGCGAGGAAGGGGAGGTTTCATCGACCTTCAGATCCATACTCTATTTCAGCGCTGAAGAGAGGGGGGCGGACAAAAGACCTCTGGCTGTGGCGGGGCCTGACGCCATTAAGAGATATCTGGAGGCGGATGGCAAAGGGCGACTCATCCAATCAATGAAGTCGCATTTGTCCTCTCGCACTTTCACTCAGACCAATATACTGGGTCGTTATTATACGCTTGATGATTTAATAGCCGTTATTGTGCGCAAGTTAATAGAGGCGGCGACAAGGCAATTCGGCGATCTGGGAACAAGTGTCGTTGTTGGCAGGCCAGTTCACTTCTCAGGAGCTGATGACAGCGATGACGATGATTTTGCGCTGGGCCGTCTCAGGGCCGCCCTTGAAAAGGCGGGGTTTGAGCAGGTTACTTTCGAGTTCGAGCCGGTAGCCGCCGCATATCGGTATGAGCAAAAGCTCGACCACGACGAACTGGTGTTAATCGGTGATTTCGGCGGCGGTACCAGCGACTTTTCACTTATAAGACTGGGTCCGACGGCAAAGCAAAAACCGGATAAACAGAGCAATATTTTAGGTAACGATGGTGTGGGCATCGCAGGTGACGCCTTCGACAGTAGGATTGTCATGAACGTTGTTGCAGCGAAGTTAGGTTTGGGCACACATTACAACTCTATGGGAAAGATTCTGCCCATGCCCTCGTGGTTATACCAGCGATTAGGAAGCTGGCATCACGTGTCATTTCTCAAAGAATCGCAAACTATAGGAATGCTGGCTAATATAAAGTCACTATCTATCGAGCCGGAGAAGATAGAGGCTCTCCTGCACATAATCAGAAATGACCTCGGTTATAAACTCTACAGGTCGGTAGAACGCACAAAGGTCGAGTTATCAGATCGAGACATCAGCCTCTTTTTCTTTAAAGATCTGCCCATTGAAATTAAGGAAAAGGTCCGCCGTCTATATTTTGAGACCTGGATTGAACCGGAGATAAGTAAAATTGAAAAGTGCGTTAACAGGCTTCTTGAAAGCTGTAGCGTTACGCCCCGTGATGTTGATAGCGTTTTCCTGACGGGTGGCTCTGCCTTCGTACCTGCCGTGCGAAGAATATTCAGACAGAAATTCGGCGCAGATCGTCTTCGCGGCGGTGAAGAGTTGACAACAGTGGCCAGGGGGCTTGCGTTGAGAGCGCTGGAAGTGTAAAAGCAGTCACCCTACATCGTCCTCCGGCAGGTTGTCTGCGAACTGATCGTTGTCTTTCAATTCTTTTTTCAGCCGGTCCAGCTCTGTCTTGAGCCTTCTCACAATAGCTGCGTAAGCAGGGTCACTGTAAACGTTTTTCATCTCGTGCGGGTCCCGTCTCAGATCGAACAGTTCCCACTGATCGAGCTTATTGAAGTAAATCAGCTTGTAGCGATCTGTGCGCACGCCGTAATGTGCCGCGACATTGTGATGGCCCGGATGGTAGTACCGGTAATACATTGAAGTTCGCCAGTCCTTCGGCTTTTTGCCCTCAAGTAATGGCAAGAAGCTGCGGCCCTGCATAGCTGATGGCGTTGATTGACCTGCGGCGGCCAATAACGTGGGAGCGAAATCCACATTGAGGATCATTCCCTTATTCAGCGAACCTGCCCGGATCCGACCAGGCCAGCGGATCAGAAACGGCATGCGCAACGATTCCTCATACATAAACCGTTTATCGTAGAAATTGTGCTCTCCAAGGAAGAAACCCTGATCCGAGGTGTATGCCACAATAGTGTTTCCTGTCAGCCCATTCTCTTCAAGCCAGTCAAGCAGTCTACCGACATTGTCATCAACCGCCGCCACACAAGCCAGGTAATCGCGCATGTAACGCTGATATTTCCATTTCTTCAGCTCCTGACCACTGATCCCTTCGGGCGGCTTCATCTTCAGATCATTGTCATTAAGGTCCCTGTCAATTCGCATTGTAGCCATCCGCGCCGCATCCGCTCGAGTAGAATAATCATCATTGAATGTTACCGGTTCAGGCACATGCACATTCTCGAACTGCCTTTTATGTTTCTCATCCGGCTGCCAGTTGCGATGCGGGGCCTTGTGGTGATACATGAGGAAAAACGGCTTGTCCCGAGGGCGATTTTTCAGGATGTCAATCGCCAGATCCGTGATGATGTCCGTCGTATAGCCGGTATACTTCTTGCGCTGACCGTTCTCAATAAAGACAGGGTCAAAGTATGCTCCCTGTCCCGGCAGGATATTCCAGTAATCGAATCCGGCCGGCTCGCCCTCCCTGTTCCGATTGCCTCCCAGATGCCATTTACCCACAATCGCGGTGTAGTAGCCTGCCGCCTGAAGATACCTTTGTAACATCGGTTGTGAGTTATCGATATGATTGAAGACCGGGAC
>JAKEHZ010000311.1 GCA_022614735.1 Acidobacteriota bacterium
ACGCCGCGAAGGCAGCGCACTCGTAAGAGCAGCGCGTAGGGGCGGTGTATATCCCGGTGGTGAACGGGCTGCTTTTGCCTGCTTGTGAGGCAAGGGCGGGGAGAGGTGTATCCGCTCCCGGCCGGGAGATTGAAGAAGATTGAAAAGGTGATTATTGAGCACAAGCTTCTCGAGGGCTCTTTCCCAAGATAGAACTCCGAGGCTTGCGGCTCGAAACTCCCCCTAAAGACAGGAGATTTGAATGTCGAAAGAATTGATAGTCAGCGTCAATGGACGCGAAAAGAAGATTGCCATCGTTGAAGACGATGTCGTAACAGAGTTTTATGTTGAACGCGGAGACGAGAATCAAGGGATCGTCGGCAACATCTACAAAGGCCGTGTCATGAAAGTCCTTCCTGGCATGCAATCGGCTTTCGTTGATATCGGCCTCGAACGGGATTCCTTCCTCTACGTCTCAGATTTCTTCGATGAAGATGAAATTGAAGAAGCTGTAGCAGATGAGAGAAAGGAGGCTGCGCGTCAGGCTGTGAAACAAGAACGTGCACGCCCGTCGCGTGAACCGGCGCGCGTTGAAAGCGTCGTCACGCCGGAGTCCGACGATGAGAAGGAGATCGAGCTTCAGGTGACGGCATTGAGGCATATTCAGGAGTTATCCACTGAGCCGGACGTCGAGATAGCGTCTGAAGATGAAATAAACGCATTGGATGCGGCCGAAGGTATGGCCGAATTTGAGACCGGCGCAAAGGCCGGAACTGCTGGAGGAAGCTCTCGACAACGCCGCCATCGCCGGTTGCGTTATGCAGACCAGGAGAGAGCCGAAGAAGCAGAGGCCGTTGGTAAGAGTATCCCGCTGGTCGAGGCAGAAGCGGATGCGGAAGAGGAGCAACCCGGTCGTCGTCGTCGTCGTCGCCGCCGTCGTAGTGAGGGTAGTTCGGAGACCACCTTCTCACTTGTTGATGCGGAAGAGCCATCCGAGGAGATTGCCGCAGAGGCAGAGGGAGAAGAGTCCCTCGACTATGCTCCATTTATCATTGTTCATCACGAACCGCTCGAACGCGTCACCGATGAAGATATGGAGGCGATCGAAGGTGAAATGCTCAAAGATGCATTGCTGCAGGAGCGGATAGCCGAGCGGATACACGAGGACGAGCGCCGTACATCCTTGCTTGAAGTCGAGCCGACTCCCGAAGTCCATGTCGGCACTTTGCAGCCTAAGATTACGCGCGAGGCGTCTTTCGAGCGCATCAGTGATGAGCAATCTGAAAGGGGAGAGAGGGCAGGGAAGTCAGAAAGGACAGAGCCGGACAGGAAGACCATGAGGACCGATGTTATTCGCGTCTGGCCAAGTGAAGAGGCCGAGACCTCGCAGATCGATTTTCTCACCGAGACGAGGGAAGAGCGTAAACCGGCGAGGCAGATAGAAGTTGATACGGCGGATGATGACGTGGTTGATCGTCTGGCCGATGATATTGGCAAGAAGGTCGAAATGGAGCACCTCGCCCCTTTAACCGGGGGGACTGAAAATGGAGAGATGAGTGCGGCGGGCGATGAGAGCTATTCGGTCGAAGAGCTGGACGAGGGATATCCAGACGACGATCTGAAAGATGCCAGTGCGGGGGTCAAGCAACGCCCGCGTCGGGGTGAGTTCGCCACTCGTCGTGGCGGTCGTGGACGCCGTCGTAGCTTCCGTCAGCGTCCGAGCACAGCCGAAGCAGTCCCCGAGGTTGAGGAGACGAATGGCGGTCAAGCAGAGGAACAGAATTCAGCGGTCGCTTCCCCCTCATTTTCACGGACTACGGAGCGTTTCCAACGACCGGCGATCTCCGAGTTATTGCGTGAAGGGCAGGAGATTATCGTCCAGATTGCGAAGGAACCGATCGGACAAAAGGGTGCGCGTATCACTTCGCACATTGCACTTCCGGGGCGGTACATCGTCTACATGCCCACGGTCGAGCACATCGGCGTCTCGCGCAAGATTGGCACCGACGAAGAACGCCAGCGTTTGAAACGCACGCTGCATCAGCTGCGTGCCGAGGCCGGAATGGGCGGTGGCTTTATCGTTCGCACTGCGGCGAATGGTTGTACGCTCGAAGAATTGCGCGAGGATATGCAATATCTCATCCGCACCTGGACTGACATCCGCCGCCGCGCCGAACGCGTCAAAGCGCCGGCCATCGCTCACCGTGACCTGGACCTGGTGCAGCGCATCCTGCGTGATCAGCTATCATCAGATTTCAATGCAATTCGCGTTGACAGTGAATTCGAATACGAGCGGATCGTCGATTTCGTCAATCGCTTTGCTCCGAAACTCGTCAGTCGCGTCAAGCTTTACACGAAAGACACGCCGATTCTTGAACACTACGCGGTTCAGGCCGAGATAGATAAAGCCGTCAAGCCGCGCGTCTGGCTGAAGTCAGGTGGGTACATCGTGATCAATCAGACGGAAGCGCTGGTCGCGATTGATGTCAACACGGGCAAGTTCGTCGGCAAATCGAATCGTCTGGAAGACACGATCGTCAAGACGAACCTCGAAGCATCGAAAGAGATCGTGCGCCAGATCCGCTTGCGTGATCTCGGCGGCATCATCGTGCTCGACTTCATTGATATGGAGGAGCGACGTAATCGTCAAAAGGTGATGCAGGCTCTGGAGCTGGAGCTGCGCAGCGATCGCTCGCCATCGAAGATCCTCCAGTTCAATGATTTCGGACTGGTCGCGATCACTCGCAAGCGCGTCAAACAATCGCTCGAACGCACGCTCTGCACGCCATGCTATTACTGCGGCGGCGGGGGGATGATCAAGAGCTCTCAGACAGTCTGCTATGAGATACTGTCCGAAGCGCGCCGCGTCTCAAAAGATATCGACAGTCACAACGAAGTGATCCTGCGCGTCAATCCCGAGGTAGCAAAGACATTGCGCGGAACCGAGCGCGACATTATGGTCGAGATCGAGGCTTATCTCGGTGGCGTAGTCACCATCAAAAGCGACCCGACCGTTCATCAAGAACAATTCGACATCGCCATTGCCTGAGTGATGAAAGAGGAGAATACGAAACAAACGAAAATAACGAAACAAACGAAAGAAAAATGCATTAACAGTTGCTTTTTCGTTTGTTTCGTTATTTTCGTTTGTTTCGTATTCTCTCCTCACCTTCCAGTGGCCCATTCGCAAAATATTAACCTGGAAGCGATTAACGGGCGCTGGAGCCTGACGATTGAAGATCGCCTGCGGCGCAGTGAGGTTCTCGCTGATCTACGGGTCCAGGCTGGCGGGACAGCCAGATTGGTGGTCCTCGGCCCGACTGCTGGTGAAGACGGGCTATTTACAGGCAGAATCAGAGGCAATCAAGTTCTCCTCAATGGGCAGTATGCGAGTGCAGTTGTAGAGCTTGATTTGAGTGTACAAAGCGATCGTGTTACCGGACAAATGGCAGGTGCTAATTGGCGCGCGGATCTACAAGGTCAGCGGGCGCAGGTGAAAGCCTCGGAAGTTCCCGTGAGAGATTACGGGATGCTCTTCGAGGCTATTTGGAATGGCGTCAGGCAGCATTTTATCGATCCCCGGTTGAATGGTATCGACCTGGTGGCAGTTCGCCGGCGTTACCTGCCGCGCGTCAAAGCCGCGCGCAACGAGGGCGATCTCGTAGTCGCCATCCGCCAATCGCTGCGTGAATTGCGTGTCTCGAACACAGAATTTTTCCTTTCGACCGGCAATGCGACAACACGGCTTAAAACCGACCGAGTGGTCTGGAAACAACTCGCGCCGGATGCCGGCTACCTGGCCTTATCGGATTTCACAGCTGAAGACCTGCAGAAATTCGACGCACAACTTGATCGCGCGCTGGACGAGGTCGGCGGCTACCCTGCACTCGTCATCGATTTGCGCGGAAACAGGGGAGAGAATTTGCAAGCAGCCCTTGCCGCGCTCAATTTCCTTTTGCCAGAAGGTCGATCCGTCGCATATTTCGTTACGCGCGAAGGTCTGCAGCGACTCGGCGTTTCTTCAATCGATCAAATTAATCCATCATCACTTCCCGCCTCATTCGTCGATAATCAAGTCGGAGTCAGTAATTTTAAGGGTGCAGGTATGTATCTGGCCGGGGGAAAATACAAGCGGCCCTATCGCGGTCGAATCGCCCTGTTGATCGATGAAAGCTGCACTGGCAGCTGTGAGATGTTCGCCGCGGCGATGAAAGAGGCCGCCATCGCCACTCTGATCGGGCGGCGCACCCGAGGGTCTACATTTTTCTCTTCGCCCGTGACATTCACCCTCCTTAATTGGAGTGGCGTGGTCAGAAATAATGTTAAAGGTTGGAGAATGGAGTTGCCGATAATGGACATCCGCATGGCAAATGGGATGAAGATTGAAGGCAAAGGTGTGGAGCCCGACGTTTTAGTCGAACGGACAGCTACGGGTGATGCCGAGTTAGATCACGCTCTGAGTTGGTTGGAAAAAGGAAAACGGAACAAACGGAAATAACGGAACAAACGGAAAGTTTTTGGCTTTTTCCGTTTGTTCCGTTATTTCCGTTTGTTCCGTTTTCTCTTTTTCCTATCCTTCAGTTTTTCCAACTACGATCAGCCCGATTGCCAGATCACCTGATCTAGTTGGAATTTTGGTTTCGACGACAATGTGCTCGTGTTCGTTCTTGACTACTTTTGGCAGACCTTCATTCGAGCTCACCTGAACCAGACACCAGACTGAGGGATGGCCTGTTCCCGAAGCCGCGCGGCTGATTTTGAACAAATCTTCAGTCTTCAATTGAGCTGCCGGATCTTTGTCTTCTGTTGCCGGGCAGGCCAGAAGAAAATCGCGAGCTGGGGAAACACCCAGATGGTTGCCGTCTTGCATAATCAGTCCGTAGCGGAGGGTGTAAATGCCGGGTTTAATGCCTTGACCGCGATAATCAATGGCATCGGATGAAAACTTGATGACGCCGACGAATGTCCCTTCAGCTATTTGTGCGAAGTTTGCTCCGGCAACTTCCCCCTTGGTTGTTGGAATGGTTTTGCCGAACCAGATTTCGCAAACAGGCTTGCCTTTATCATCCAGAACACGCAGGCCCTTGGAATCAAGGGCATTGCGCACAGCTTCAGGAACCTTGGTGTCACTCAGCGCGCCAATGGATTCGACTTTGTAGCCCTCAACTTTTTTCGCCGCCGTGACCGGCGCAAGAGCGAAAAACAGGAGAACGACGAAAAACCGATTCATCATCTAAGTTTTAAAACCTCGCACAACGAACAC
>JAKEHZ010000312.1 GCA_022614735.1 Acidobacteriota bacterium
CCCAACGATATATTCATTTTCTACGAATACGTCGCTGAGGCGGGCGAGCTCGAGGATGATATGGCTAGAGCCCTCATCGAAGACCTGGCGATGCTGTGCGGCCATCAGGAGATCAGAAAAGCGGCGAGCCTGGTCAGGAAGAGCTATCAAGAAAAAGTGGCTGAGAGCGATGCGTGGAAGATGCGCGAACAAGCCGGCCAGCTGATGCCATTTAAGGTGTTCAATGGCTCGCACGAAGCAGCCTCGGAGCGTAAGACATTCCGAGTCAAGTGGTGTTTGCCAATAATTGCAGGCAAAAGCGGTAAGACTGAAGGCCTGGCGCAGTAGAGTGAAGCCGAGAAGATGCAAGACCAGATGTCCAGAGAATTCGGCGAGCTGGCGTATTTGTCCAGACCGTATAAGGCTGAAGATGGTCAGCCGCGGAGCTTCACCGAGAAGGAGCAGATGGATATGTATGCGCTCGAGCTGTGGCGCGATCGGGCAAAGAAGAAGGATCAGGTGGACACTACGAGTTGGTTTGGCGGAGTCGTCGATCCTAACGATGATCCTTGGAAGTGGTGATGCTGCGTTTGGTGACTTTGGTAGATAGCGTATGCAAAATGTTGATTTCGACAGAGGTCATGATTATGCTTACCTTGCGCACAAGTTGGGAATGGTCAGACGGTCATTCCGTCGGTAGGGTAAGAGAAAGTGAGGATGACCTATAGTGAGCAAGCGGTTAACTGTCGCTCGCTACCTACCTAGGAGAGATGATGCAACTGAATGGCAAACAATCTACTTTACAAAAAGTAGTTTTTGAGGTTCGTTACCAATACGGATTTGCTTATTTGGATAAGTGTGGGCGGATCATCAATGCCATAATGCGAGAATATCCAGAATGGATGATTCGGAGCAACCCTGAGGCGACATCGGCCAGCTTAGCCAGCATACGAACCGGATGTACGTTGAACTTTTCCAGCCAAACAATTCAGCTATCCATTGATCACGTTGCCGGGGGTCCTGCATTGTCAGAAGAAGATACGGCGAGTTTCACTGATCAAATAGAGTATATGACCGCTCTTTTGATTGACCAACTTGGGGTGAAGGATTTTAACAGGATGGGGTTTCGAGCTTGGTATCTTTTTGACTGCAAGGATGAGTTGGAAGCAAGAACATGGATAAACAGTCTGGGGTATTTTTCAATCTCGGCGGATTTAGAGCAGGCTTTCGGAGGAAAAATTGAGAACACTGCGGCAATTATTTTTATCGGTGGTAAGGATCGGCAGTTTCGTGTTGAGGTCAGCCCTGTAGAGCGGTCAGTCCAAATTGATCTTGGTCAGGAAATTTTGGCTGTACGGGCAAGCGCCTTGCCAAAGGATCAAAGAGCTACCTTGCTTAAACAAATAGATGTAAAAAAGCGAATAATTGCTAATCCAGCATTCGCCGTACAAATAGACGTAGATGTCTTTCAAGAGTTCCCTTTAACAATTAATCCGCGCGATTTTGTCGAGACTAGCCTGCTTCGGATCGAAAAAGGGTTGGAATCTTCCTCGACATAAAGGAGAGCTAGTGATGTCAGAACCATCAGGTGAGACGGGAAGCGCGATTACTTCGATCATAAGCCGGAGACGAATCAACCTGGAGAATAGTGAACAGGGATTGAAGAATTATACTCGCCTCGATAGTAAATCTGGAGATAGTCCTCAGATGTATTATAAAGTTCGCACCTCAGCGGAAAAGCGCATAATGAGGGCACCTGTTTACACTCGCCGATATGCTATCGGACAGGCGCTAGCTACCGCCGAGCAAGAAGCGCGCGACATGGAAGAATTTGCCCGAGCGGGTGAAGTAATGGAACTCAGTATTGCGGGGTTCAGCCTCAAACGCGCCTTACAAGATTTATGGGATCTGCGTAATGACCGGGAGAATGATTGGGGCGACTTGCTTAACCTATTGCAGATCGTTCTCGCTCAAGTCGAATTCGAGCAGTTCACGGTAGATCAATGTGCAGCGATTCGGAAGATAATCGTTGACCATTTGGGGAGTGGGTTAATTGACATAGATGATCTTGAAAGCAGTGTGAAGCTACTCCGTAAAGTCGGATTCGACCCTTGGGTAGGTATCTCTGCAAGATAAATGCGAGCGGTAATGTCAAAGAACGAAGTCTTTCTTGATACTTCAATTCAGATCGCCCGCGCCATACACTCTAGAAAAACGAAAGAATGGATCAAGTCTCGGATCGAAAATTACTCCGGAACGGTTACGAGCCTCATCGTAAGGCAAGAGTATAAACGGCGATTCCTAAAAGAGGCGGCGTACCTTCTCAACCTCTTCAATGAGAAACAGTCCTTCGCTAAAGTCCAAAGGCATGTAACCGACCGTCTTACCTTTCGCCACCAAAGAAAACAAAAGATCAACCTTGAAACACTGACAACAATACTTGAAGGGAGCAGCGATGATGATTTAACCGAACGTTCTGTGAGGTATTTGCGCGCACTATTGAGACTGGGCCTGTCCGAATTTGATGCCGGTGTTGATGAGATTATTGACGATTCTGGATGTGCCTGCGCCAAACTGCCTATCATCGAGGACGAGCCTTACAAACGGTACAGATTTGGTACTGATAAATGCAGCAAGACTTTAGGTGCCTGTGGAATAATAGAATTCATCAAAGTGCGGAAGTACGATTTGTACCGAGTGCAAAACAAACTTAGAAGCCTAAACGAAAAGACAGATGAGCTGAGAAGAGCAGAAGAATTCATTCAAAAAGTATTGGATGGTCCTGACGCTGCCAATTCATACAATCCCTGCCTAAAGTTCGGCGATCTGATTATTGCGTTGGAGAGTGTTAACGTCTCAGTTTTTTACACACTGAATGGCAAAGAGAGTCAGCACTTTTGCCGAGCGCTCAATCAAAATTTGGTTGTCCGCCCGACAAACGATGATCTCGAAGATGAAGTCTGCCTGATTGGAGATGAAGAATGGAAAAAATTCTAGGCGATTGTGGTTTTTTTTGGTAAACGTGTCAGCCGTTGAAAAGCATAAGCCGCTGAGTTTGCTCTCCTGCCCTGCTGTGGTTTATTAGGCGCTCCTACTTTCACCACTCACGTTCGCATTCATCGCAATACCATCCAGGCGAATCGAGATCGATGCAGCATCCGCCAAGGATGAAATTGCGCTCTTCCTTTGGTGGTAATTTGTCGAAATCAGGCAGGCCGTAGACGATTCCCAAGACCTTGGACGACCCGCAATTCGGACAGGCTGAAGGCCGCGGCTGCAGCGGTTTATCGTCGAAGAACATACTCCACGATGGCTTTTTCTTTGGGTCGTCGGCCATATTTGATTAACAGTCGCAATTGTGCGGAACTTCCGGGATCTTCCGGGGCTATGGATAAACGCGGATCGCTAGCGCCAGGGAGCAGCTTTTGATGTTCCGTTTCTACGCCGGTGTGATAAAGTTTGGCAGTTCGATCTTGCCCCAGCACCGCATCAGTTTCTAATCACCGACCTAGAAAAGGAACCGTTATGAAGAATTCAGCCAAGATGTCGATCCTCTTGATCACATTCACTGTCACGGCGGTGATCTGCTTTCCGCTCGCAAATGCGCGGCATCAAGAGCTGCAGGAGTCCGCGAAGATACCTGATCAAGATCAAGAGCGATACCAAAAAGAACAACGAGCGGTACGGGCATTGACCGATTATCGCAAGACCGGTAAGACCGACCTCACGAAAGAGGAGATAGACGATTTTTTGGAGACTCTTGGCATCCCACGCTCAGTCCCGAGGTTCAGGACTTATCCGGTATGCGAACCGAAAGAGCTAACGGACAATTGCGGAGTAAAAGACCGGTGGAGCGTACAGTTGCGGCCGGACACTCCGATAGAAAAAGTTGCTGAGGTGGCGCAGAGCCTGCTCAATACATACGGTGGCGGGCGTGTATCAACCATCGGCGATAAACCGTCGCTATATGCTGACTCGCTGGTCGGAGGTCTCTTCTATATTGAGGCGACTGAGGAGACGGCGCGGCGCATCAGCGAAGATGAGCGAGTCCGTTACGTCCAGCAGGAGTCTAAGAGCTTCTCTTGGCATTGGACGTTTCCTATTTCACGATAATCATTTACGATCTGAAACGATTGGCGCATAATGTGCACAACTCGCAGCGATAAAATACCCTAATAGGCTGAGGACGCTGCGGAAGGCCCGGGACGAAAGCCCCGGGTTTTCGTGTTTTAGGTTCCAAAAAAGTCAACTGCTTAAAGTGCGTAGCTTTGGACAGAAGCTAAACAGCTCTTCCCGATCGGCGTGACGACCAGCATAGACAACGATTCGACATCGGGCGATGTGGTCACAGTCCTGCAGCTCGCGCTTCCTCGGTCAGTGCTTTAATCGTCTCCGGATCGTAAGGCACGATCTCGCACAGTTCAGGATAGTCGGATTGAAACCCTTCTGCGTGAATCTTGCACATCACGGCGAAGCCTTTATTGTCTCGATTCTTGAGGATGAATGCGGCCTGGTTGGGACATTTTTTGCTACCCCACTTTGAATTGCAGATGCCGTCGCCTGGCTCGTCTATCGGTATAGGCTGTGGAGAATTGTTCTAATCAACCCTCACCAATAGCTTTTTTCTTCTGATGATAATCTTGTATCCATTCAGCCAGCTTATCCCTATCAACTAATA
>JAKEHZ010000313.1 GCA_022614735.1 Acidobacteriota bacterium
CATTCTTCCTCTGGATGTTTCTGGCCTCTGAGGGTCTCGAACAATTGGCGGATGCTTATCGCATAACAGGAGGGCAAGGAGGGCAGGACACGGATACCAGGGCCCTCGCGTATCAGTTTGCGGCGCAATGGAGACACGGTATGACAGGTGGCTGGCCCCTCTATATGCCCGGCTTTTTTGCTACTGCAATTGCTACATGGTTCTGGTCGGCCGGAAAAACAATCCGAAGGTTGATTGCTGAAGCAATCGTCATTATGATCCTAGCCTCATTGACAGCCAGGTTGCTGGCGCCCGCCGGCACCTCGCATATTGTCGAAGCTTTTCTGCGCCAGACCGGATTTCAGCGCGAGGGGTCCCTGCTCGGCTCCACTATTGCCGGATTCAGCGCCGGACTTTACACTCTTATTACCTGGAGTACGTTTATTATCGCCGGTCAGCGCGCGCTTGCGAGGAGGTCTTTCAAACCGTTCTGGTTACCCGCGATCTTGTGTATAGTGCTCGCGATGGTGCGGACAATGACGGTGGACGACTTTACTTCCTACTGGGCCGATCGCGTGGTCGAGGGAGATGGTGTGGCGATCTTTTCATTGCTCCTCGTTCCGAGTCTGGCAGCGGTTTTCATATGGGCCGTCAGATTAAAATAGTAAAAAGAGAATACCCTAGTGGGCGTGTTTCGCGTTCTCTCTTGGACTTCAGTCATTGCGGCGCATGAATGAAACTCGCCCACTAGGGAGAATACGAAACATACGAAAAAATCAGAACACTCAACCGGAGGCAATCGATGAAACGAAACTTACTGCTTTCTCTTCCACTACCGCGGTCGAGTTTCACTCCTGCGGTTATCTTGCTTCTTTCAGTCCTAACCTTAGTTGCTCATTTTTTTATCTTCCCTCCGCCAGGTGAGGCTTATATCCAGGCTGGAAAGGATCCTGACAAGAAGGAGTGGATTCAGCTGTTCAACGGCAAAGACCTCAAAGGGTGGGATGTCAAAATCAACGGCTACGATTTAAATGACAACTACGGAAACACCTTCCGGGTGGAAAATGGGGTACTGAAAACAGCATACGACAAATACGACAATTTCAGCGACAGATTCGGGCATATGTTCTATCGCGAGAAGTTCTCCCATTATATCGTGGCAGTGGAATACCGGTTTGTGGGTGAACAAGCTACCGGAGCGCCGGGCTGGGCGTTGAGGAATAGCGGAATAATGGTTCACTCTCAATCTGCTCAGAGTATGGGAAAGAAGCAGGATTTCCCTATTTCTATCGAGGTACAGCTTCTGGGTGGTACGGGTAAAGGGGAACGTACCACAGCCAACTTATGCACGCCGGGAACGCATGTGGAGATGGATGGGAAGCTGGTTACTCAACACTGCATCAATTCCCGATCGAAGACCTATGACGGAGATCAATGGGTTAGAGTGGAAGTGACAGTTTTAGGCGATTCCCAGATAAAGCATATGGTAGAAGGACAGCCTGTAATGTCCTACGAGAAACCGCAAATTGGTGGTGGTGCAGTTAGTAACTTTGATGAGAATGTAAAAAAGGATGGGACGCTGTTGAGTGAAGGTTACATCTCTCTTCAGAGTGAAAGCCATCCGATCGAATTCCGAAAAGTAGAGCTGCTCAATCTGTCAGGCTGTACTGATAAGAAGGCATCCAATTATAAATCCTACTATGTCAAATCCGACAACTCGAAATGCAAGTTCTAGCGGAAATGCTAACACCAAAATAAACCTCGCGACTCTTTTTCGCAGAAAATCGATTGAGCAAATTCAAGCCGATGCCGCAGCAGGCGTCAGCGATGGTGAAGTGAGCGCTGGGGGTCTTAAACGCGCGCTGAGCGTCACTGATCTAACACTGCTCGGTATTGCGGCAGTCATCGGCGCAGGCATATTTTCGACCATCGGCAATGCCGCTGCCAGTGGCGGTCCGGCCGTGTCGATGTTGTTCGTTTTCACCGCGATTGCCTGCGCCTTTGCGGTACTCTGTTACGCCGAGTTCGCTTCAATGATTCCTGTCGCGGGTTCGGCTTATACGTACGCCTACGCTTCATTCGGCGAATTGGCGGCGTGGATTATCGGTTGGAGCTTATTGATGGAATACGCCATCGGCAATATCGCCGTGGCCATCTCGTGGAGCGATTATTTCACTACGCTGCTGACGGGTTACGGCATCAATCTGCCCGAGTACCTGACGATGGATTTTCTGACGGCTTCGCGTGGATACGAGAAGGTCAATGCGTTGCTGCAGGGGGGGGACAACCTCGATCAGGTCAGAGCGATGGATGGTATGGGAAGCGCAGTTGTCGCTTATCTCGCGTGGACAAAAGCGCCGGTCATCGACGGCTGGCATTTCGTCTGCGATTTTCCTGCGCTGCTGATTGTCTTCATCATCACTGTGCTGGTTTACATCGGCATCAGAGAATCGAAGACTGCTTCAAACGCTATGGTCGCACTGAAGCTGGCGGTGATTCTACTCGTGATAGTGCTCGGCGCCTTTTACATCAATCCTGCTAACTGGAGCCCCTTCGCCCCTAACGGCGTGGAGGGGGTATTGAAAGGCGTATCGGCGGTCTTCTTCGCGTACATCGGCTTCGATGCGATCTCGACGACAGCTGAAGAGTGCAAGAATCCGCAACGTGATCTTCCGCGGGGAATGATCTACTCGCTTATTGTGTGCACGATTCTCTACGTTTTGATTTCACTGGTGTTGACAGGAATGGTGAATTACAAGAACCTGGCCGTAGGAGACCCGATGGCTTATGTCTTTGGCCCGGAAGGCGCGAATCTCAGCTGGATCAAGGGCATCGTTGCGATCAGCGCCGTGATTGCCATGGCGACAGTATTGCTTGTCTTCCAACTTGGCCAGCCGCGCATTTGGATGGCCATGAGCCGCGATGGGCTCTTGCCGAAGATCTTCTCATCAATTCATCCGAGGTTTAAAACGCCGTGGTTTTCGACCATTGTCACCGGATTGGTCGTCGCGATCCCGTCCTTGTTTATGAATTTGACGGAGGTGACCGACCTGACGAGTATCGGCACGCTCTTCGCTTTCATCCTTGTTTGCGGTGGAGTGTTGATGCTGGACAAATCGGATCAGAAGATCGAGCGGCGTTTCCGGATACCCTACATCAACTCCAGGTACATCATCCCGGGGCTGTTCATTTTAATCTGGCTCTGGTTCATCTTTTTCAACCGTGAAGCGCTCAGCAGCTTTTTCAGCCTGCACGATCCGTCTGACCCGATACTTGGGGTGTGGGATGTGTTCAAACACAAGATCCCGTTCCTCATTTACCTCATCCTCTCATTTGTCGTTATGGTCTACTGCTTCACCAAACAACTTTCGTTGATCCCGGTTCTCGGTCTACTGACCTGCGGGTATCTGATGACTGAGCTCGGCTGGATCAACTGGGCGCGCTTCCTGATCTGGCTGGTGACCGGTTTGTTGCTCTATTTCGTTTATGGCTCCAGACATAGCAAACTGGCGCGCAAGGCGTGATAGGGGATGGGGCGACGGGGCGACGGGGCGACGTCGCCCCGTGGGGCGG
>JAKEHZ010000314.1 GCA_022614735.1 Acidobacteriota bacterium
ACGGCAGCAATGAACGCATCCTGGCCACTCGCAAAGGGCCGGACTTTTTTGGGACGGGCGGCGCAGCCTGGTCCCCCGATGGTAAGATCATCGCCTGCCCTGCCGGCACAAATACTGGCGGACGACAGTTGTATGTTGCAGAAGTCCGCGTCTCAGATGGAAAGGAGAGGCCGATTTCGGCACAGCGCTGGTCGAATCTGGGACGCGTGGCCTGGATGCGCGACGGGCGCGGATTGATCGTCAGCGCCATGGACCAGGGCGCAACAACTACACAGGTCTGGTACGTTCCTTTCTCCAGGGGCGAAGCGATGAGGATCACAAATGACCTGAACGGCTATAGGGATTTGAGCCTGACAGATGACTCAACCGCTCTGGCTATGGTGCAAACCGAAGCGCACGTTAACGTCTGGTTGATGCCCAATTACGACAGCGATCGCGCAAAAAAGATCACCGACGGCATTGGCCAATACAACGGAGAAATGGGTCTGACGTGGACGCCAGATAACCGGCTGGTCTATGTTTCGCGCGCTGCCGGGACGCAGGATGTTTGGATAATGGACCAGGAGGGGAAGAACAACATCCAACTGACGACCTCGGAAACGCGCGCAGACCGGTATACAACGGTCTCACCTGATGGACGTTATATCGTTTTCGTCTCGACGCGAACGGGCAACTCCAACCTTTATCGCCTGGATTTGCAAACGGGCGATCAATTGCAATTGACCAATGGCGTCAGCGAAGAATTCCCCGAAATTTCTCCCGATGGTAAATGGGTGATCTACACTGCGACTGGCTCTATCAATTTCACCTTGTGGAAAGTCGCGATTGATGGAGGTGCGCCGGTGCAATTGACCGACAGACTTTCGGTCTGGCCGGACGTTTCACCGGATGGTCAATGGATTGCCTGCTGGTATCGATCAGACCCGAGTGAGCGATGGCGGATCGCTATCATTCCCATTTCCGGCGGGAGCCCTGTCAAGGTTCTTCAAGTGCCGACAACAGCGGAGACGCCTATTCCGATGCGCTGGATGCCCGACGGAAAGGGCATCAGCTATGTCGACACTCGCGATGGCATCTCGAATATCTTGACTCAACCGCTTGATGGCAGCGCGCCACGCCAACTGACCAATTTCACATCGGATCGAATCTTCTGGTTCGACTGGTCTCAAGACGGCAAACAACTGGCCTGTTCACGCGGCACTGTGACCACTGATGTCGTGCTGATCAACGAGTTTAAATAGATTCAATTTGACGTAGAGCTTCGTAGAGAACAATACCCACCGAAGTTGCCAGGTTGAGCGAGCGAACACTCGGATTCGGCATGGGAATCCGTAAACAACGATCCCAATTCGTTTTGAGCAATTCTTCCGGCAAACCTCTTGTCTCTCTCCCGAACATCAGACAATCCTCGAGCTGATACTGAAAATCCGTGTAGATGCGCTCGGCCTTTGTCGAGAAGTAGAGAAACCTGCATTCAGTGAGGAATTGATAGAGCGCTTCGATATCTCTATGATAATTGATCTCCACAACATCCCAATAATCCAGGCCTGCGCGACGCACAGCTTTCTCGTCAACACGGAACCCAAGCTTGCCGACTAAATGAAGTGGAGTATATGTTGCAGCGCAAAGGCGGGCGATATTACCGGTATTAGGCGGTATCTCAGGTTCAATCAACGCAACGTGCAGACGGGAGTTTGTCTTGCTCTCAACAATCATCTTCTGAATCTTAACATATTCGCAGTATTGGGTTGGAAATAGAACCACGGGGGACACGGTGGGACACGGGGGAGGAGAGAAAGAAAAAAGAGTAATGATCGAGATCTCCCCTGGTTCTCCCCGTGTCCCCCGTGGTTCTATTCCCCAAACCAAAAAAAATCACCGCAAGTATGTGCTGATCGAATCCGACCCACACTCACCTGCGGTGCTTCTCCTTGCTCCTGCTGTTTTTTACAAAATTATTGAAGGCTGCCAGCTATCACTACTTCCTCAAGCTTCCTGGCGGCCTCGTTCTTCGCAATTCCTTTCGCTACTTCACGCTCAGTGCGTGTCTTTACTGTGGTGTGAAGAACACTCTCACTTCCCAATTGAACACCGGAGAGAAAATACTTACTACCGTATTTGTTGAACACTAACACGCCGGGTTTAAAGTTGGCTTTGTTCTGATTCGGCACGCTTGTAACGATTGACTGCTTTTTCCCATCGACCTGTTGGACCAGGATCAATTTGTGTGTCGTAGTATTTGGCAATAACTTTACGATGTACTCACCTGCGGGCATGAGCTTTTTACCAGCGTAAAAGTCGAAGTCAATCTTCACATCCTTCGTCCTCGTCGGTTCCTGTGCTGAGGCAGTCGCAACCATCCCGACCACTACAAGCGTAGAAATAGCCAAAATATTGAATATCTTCTTGATCATTTTTTAACTCCTTCTCCGTAATTTGTTTTGTTATAAAGGATAGCCGTAGCTACCCATTTTATCCGCAGGGTGATTAACGCTGCCGATTGAAAATAGGTTCTGAGATAATTTTGTCTTTGATCGCGCGAAATAAAAAAATTGTTAAGGGAAAATAATCAGAAATGGTCTTACGCAATCAACTGACGTAAGACATAAGGCAGGATGCCCCCGTGCAGGTAATATTCGATCTCAATCGGCGTATCGATCCTCAGCATAACCGGCACCTCTTCTCTCGCGCCGCTCGCCCGATTGATAACCAGTCTGACATCCTGACGGGGTTTGACCTCGCTCTCCAACCAGGTGACGTCGAAAGTTTCCGTGCCATCCAGTTTGAGAGTTTGCGCGCTCGTTCCTTCCTTGAACTGTAACGGGAGCACGCCCATTCCGACCAGGTTGCTGCGATGTATACGTTCGTAACTCTGCGCGACGACAGCCTTCACACCGAGCAGACGAGTTCCTTTCGCTGCCCAGTCGCGTGAACTGCCTGTGCCATATTCCTGGCCGGCGATAATAACAAGTGGGATGCCTTCCGTTTGATAGCTCATCGCCGCATCGTAAATGCTCATCTCCTCGCCGCGGGGATAGTGTTTCGTCACGCCACCCTCTTTGCCGGGAACCATCAGATTCTTGATGCGCACATTTGCAAATGTGCCGCGCGTCATGACGCGATCGTTGCCACGGCGCGAGCCGTAGCTGTTGAAGTCGACAGGGTCCACTCCGTGCTCGATCAGATATCGGCCTGCCGGCGATGCGGGCTTGATCGACCCCGCAGGGCTGATATGATCGGTCGTCACCGAATCACCGAATATTCCGAGTGGACGGGCTCCTTTGATATCCGCAATCACACCGGGATTCATGGTGAAATCTTTAAAGAATGGCGGCTCTTGAATATAGGTCGAGTCTTCATCCCATTTGTAGACGTCTCCCAGGGTAGCCGGAATCTCATTCCACAAAGGGTTTTCAGAAGTGAAGTCGGAATACAGTTCGCGATATGTGTCCGGATCCATTGCCACGCTCATTACAGCAGCGATATCTTGTTGGCTCGGCCAGATATCCTTCAGGTAGACATCGACATTACCTTTTCCTGTGCCTATGGGTTCTTTCGACAAATCGATGTCAACGCGTCCCGCCAGCGCAAATGCTACCACCAGTGGCGGGCTCATCAGGAAATTTGCCTTGATCGATTGGTGCACACGCGCTTCGAAATTACGGTTGCCGCTCAGGACACTGGCGGCTATCAGGTCATTGGATGTGACAACCTCCTCGATCTTCGGATCCAGCGGGCCTGAGTTTCCGATGCATGTGGTACATCCGTAACCGACAAGCTGGAAGCCGAGCTGATCTAGATAGGGCTGAAGTTCGGTCTTCTCAAGATAATCGGAGACGACGCGCGATCCCGGGGCGAGCGATGTCTTGACCTGTGGTTTGACTTTCAAGCCCTTCTCAACGGCCTTTTTCGCCAGTATTCCCGCAGCCAACATGACGCTCGGATTCGAGGTATTGGTGCAGGAGGTGATCGCCGCGATCAACACGTCTCCATGTCCGAGCTGGGCCGTAGCCGCGGGAAAAGCCTGGGCCGGCGCAATTTCAAGTTGATCTGGCATCGGGCGGTTGTTCATCATCTCTACTTCACTTTGCGTGCTGGTGTTCTTCGTGCTCAAATCGGCCGTCTTCGCTTCGGGCACAGTCTCGGGCTCCTGTTCTCCGCCGCCCGACAGAGGCTCGACCAACCGGCCGCGTATCCCTATCGGCGTTTCGAACCGCTGATAGAGCTCCGCAGGTGATTTCCCATAACCATTCTCAGTCAACGGTCGCTCTAGTAGCTCGAAGAAACGCTCCTTCAATTTTGAAAGTTCGATGCGGTCCTGTGGACGTTTCGGACCCGCGACATTCGTTACGACGTCGGCCAGATTCAATTCCAGTACCTGGCTGTATTGAATCTCGCCTGCGCGAGGGATGCCGAACATGCCCTGTGCTTTGAAGTAATTCCTGACCGCATTGACGTGAGCTTCGCTGCGACCGGTGGACTTGAGGTAATTGCAGGTCTCTTCATCGATACCGAAAAATCCCATTGTCGCACCATACTCAGGCGCCATATTCGCAATCGTCGCTCGATCCGTGAGAGACAACGAGGACGCGCCTTCCCCGAAGTACTCGACAAACTTGCCTACGACTTTAGCTTTGCGCAGCATCTCCGTAATCTGTAGCACCAGGTCGGTCGCCGTCACGCCTTCGCTTAAAGTGCCACTCAGATGCACTCCGACGACATCCGGCGACAGGAAATATACCGGCTGTCCGAGCATACCGGCCTCTGCCTCGATTCCGCCAACTCCCCATCCAACTACACCCAAACCATTAATCATTGTCGTGTGCGAGTCAGTCCCGACGAGTGTATCGGGATAATAAACGCCATCTTTATCCAAAACGCCTTTTGCCAGATATTCGAGATTGACCTGATGGACGATGCCTATACCGGGCGGAACAACTTTGAATGTTTCGAATGCCTGCATGCCCCATTTGAGGAACTCATACCGTTGGCGATTACGCTGAAACTCGATCTCCATATTGCGCTTGAGTGCATCCGGTATGCCTGCGACATCGACCTGCACCGAATGGTCGACGACCAGATCGACCGGAACGAGCGGTTCTATGATCTTGGGATTCTTGGCCATCTTCGCAACGGTCGAACGCATGGCTGCCAGGTCAACCAGCAGCGGCACACCGGTGAAGTCCTGCAGCACAATGCGGGCGACAATGAAGGGGATTTCCGCGGTTCGTTCCGCATTCGGCCCCCAACTGGCGAGCGCACGTACATCATTTTCCTTGACCTTCTTGCCATCACAATTGCGCAAGACCGATTCGAGCACAATCCGAATGCTCACGGGCAATTTTGAAATCTGGCCGACACCCTGCCTTTCCAGCTCTGGGAGCGAGTAATATTTGCCTTTTTTTCCTTTTCCTAAATCGAATTCTTGAAATGTGTTGAAAAGATTGTGTGGCATATGGAGTTTCACCTGATCTGAAAATTCGAAAACGGTATTTTACACCTTGCCAATCTGAGGCAAAGAGAGAATTCGAAACAATCGAAAGATTGCCATTGAGCATTAATTTCTCCAAAACAAACATTTTTTTCTTGCACTCTTCGGCTATTTTCGGTATATTTTCGGTTGTCAAGCGTTGAGACCGAAAACAGCTTTGACGCCTCCAATCATTCCGCATCGGAATATTTTGAAACAGCTTTGATCAAAGAGCGTGAAGGGGAGAGACGCTCTTCACCGCAAAAACAAAAATAAGATAAGTACTTCAGAGTCGATTCGAGTATGGTTTAAGTACGGGTTGCGGGGCGCAGGTCTGTGCGCCGGCAGGTAATCTTCAAAACATAGAAAAGAATCAAACGATGAAAAGGAGTGAAAATATGGCTCGCCAAAATCAGGTAATCGCGGTTGTGATCAAGCAATACGGGACGGGGCTGTATCGGACCTGTGTCAGTCTGGAGAGAGACAATGTGACTTTTCTCAGTACACATAAAGATGAACGCAGCGCCAACGAAACGATCAGTCTTTTCTGGAAAGCTTATGATGAAGGCCAACTGAAGACAGCCGAAGACGTCGATACATTCATTCATTCGATTCGGCCCAGGTCCACACCGCAGACAGACAATCATCCGGTGCCGCCTCCCATGCCTCCAATGGCTGCCGAGCAGGTCTTTCTCCCTTTAGCAGCCTGAGATATTTTGTTTCGAAGATATTTGATTATCTTCGAAGTGAAATGGCAGATCCTGAATAAATCCGACGCCGTCCGCTGCTGGGAGCGAAGGCGTCTCGATACCGCTGGCGAATCACCTGCGCTCTTGTTAGGGGTTAAACTATGGGGAGCCTGTGGCTTATACATCTCATTGAAAAAGGAGCTTAAACCATGTCACT
>JAKEHZ010000315.1 GCA_022614735.1 Acidobacteriota bacterium
CCCCGTCACCCCGTCACCCCGTCACCCCGTCATCCGCTCTCCCGCTCTCCCGCTCTCCCGCTCTTCCTACTCCCATCCCACCTCGTCTTTTGCTCATGTGCAACACTAAGATGATCGAGGAGACGATGAGTAAAATGTTCTATCAGATCATCGATCGTTTTCGGATGATGATAGAAACTCGGCATGGCCGGGATAATGCGCACGCCGAGCCGAGCCAACTTCAACATATTTTCTAATTGTATCGCATTGAACGGCGTCTCGCGCGGAACGAGAATCAGTAGCCGGTTCTCTTTGAGCATGACATCCGCGGCGCGATGAACCAGATCACGTGTGACGCCACCAGCGATCGCCGCGAGCGACCCCATGCTGCACGGCACAATTATCATTGCATCGCTCAAATATGATCCGCTCGCAATAGTTGCGCCAATGTCACCAGGCGAGTGCACGATCACCTTATCCGAAACCTCTCCGATCAACTCGCGCACCACACGGGCCTCTGTGCCCGCGACGTTGAGGCCCAGTTCTTCACTGACGACGCGAACGCCCGCCTGAGAAATTACCAGATCGACACGCGACACATCCGGGCTTTCGTTAAGGTAAACAAGCAGACGCTGGGCATAGATCGAACCGCTTGCTCCAGTGATGCCGACGGTGATGGATTTCATTGGCAGTTCCCTCTGAGGGCAATTCGCCGCACTCAGGTTAAGCTGAAACTATATGAGTCACTATAAAAGCTTGTCAAGTTGCGCCGCTAAGGCTATAAAGCCTAATACAATACATGCATGATGGTTACATAATCATGCGGTCTTTGGTTGGAGATTCTGTCACAAAGGGGTAACAAAAAGGCGATAAAAAGGCATGGATCGAGAAAAACTTAAAAACTTACTGTTAAGCTTCAAAGAAGGGGATGTGAACTTGGAGCAGGCTCTGGAACAACTGCGCCATATGCCGTTTGAAAGCCTGGGCTATGCAAATGTTGACCATCATCGCGCTTTGCGCCAGGGGTTTCCGGAAGTCATCTTCGGGCAGGGAAAAACGGCGGATCAGGTCGCAGGCATTGCCTCGCGCCTAATCAAACGTTCGTCAAACCTGCTGATCACGCATAGCAATCACGAAGCGTTCGAATGCATCAGGGAGTTTGCCGATGATGCCAAATATCACGAGACTTGCGGCGCGATCACTATCCGGCGTGATCATTCGCAGTACGGACGCGGGATGATTGGGATTGTCACAGCCGGGACATCTGACATTCCTATTGCCGATGAGGTCGCGGTCACCGCTGAGATTATGGGGAATCGAATCGGCCAGTTGTATGACGTCGGCGTCGCAGGAATTCATCGTGTGCTCAGCCGGCTGGACTTTTTGCAGTCAGCTCGCGTGATCGTCTGTATCGCAGGAATGGAGGGCGCCCTGCCTTCGGTTGTCGGAGGGTTGGTGAGCGTGCCGGTTATCGCTGTGCCGACGAGCATTGGCTATGGTGCGAGTTTTAACGGTATTGCGGCATTACTCGGTATGCTTAATTCTTGCGCGTCAAACGTGACGGTGGTCAACATCGACAACGGTTTTGGAGCAGGGTTTGTGGCCAGCTTGATCAACAGGGATTACGACGGGTTAATCAGATAAAGGAGTCCATCATCGGATTTTGTCTCCCGGCTAATCGTTCTTGAGATCATTTTCTTTAGACTATCGCGAAATTCATCAATCGTCATTCCACGCCAGATCTCCCGGAACTGGGTGAAAAGCAGAGAATGGCGCTGGTCATATACGGCGATGATCTTCTCGAGCACCGGGATATCCTTGCTTTCATCATTCCGCTTTTTCAACCTCTTGAGGTCTTCTTCGATCATCGTTCGCTGTGTCATGCAATCCTGAATTTCTCCAAGCAGGTCCTGGCTGCGTTTGAGCAAATCGATCATAAGAGCCAGTTGATCCGGATAAAACTCTCGCAGGCTTTCTGCGCTGTAGCGAAGGCGCTTCCCCGAGATCCTCAAATTATGGATCTGTTGAGGCGTTGCTGTCAGTTCGGGATCGGGCCAGTGCAAATAAAATTCCTTGAGCCGGGCGCGAAGGATACGCACGGCAGTTTCGTCTGCCCGATCCAACGGTGACACTTTCTTGATCTTAAGCGGCCTGGCCATGTTCTTTAGGTCCTGCGAGAGGGATATTTTGAGCTTCGGGTTCCGGTTCGAGCGAAGAGAACTCTCGCTTAAAGTCTGCAAATTCTTCCCCACGCAGATAATTGATTAATTGACGATGTTGCCGGCGCCTGCGTGCTCGCAGGCGACGGATCATCGATTTGATTGCCGGATGATCTTCGGTTGGGCTGGTCTTCCGGGCAGATTCGAGCGCTGCAATCATCACGTCCAGGTCGCGTACCAGGCCCAGCGCATCTGCCAGATGCTTCAGTCGCGCGCGCAGTCGGCGACGATCTTCGCGCGAGAGACAGACGGCAAAATTGCTCAAGGCTACACGCAGACGCCGGATGGCAACGCGCATGTCGTGAACGGCCTCGACATCACCCTCGAGCGCTCCCGCTTCTTGAGCAACGGTCGTCTGATGAAGTCCGATTAAGATTCCTCTCGCGAACTGCGCCGTAGGCACAACCGCTTTCTCCGAGGACTCACTCATTAACATATAGTCTTCTCCAATTCCGCTAAGAAAGGGTAAACATTTTATGATTTTGTAGTTTGAGGCCACAAGGTTGGAAGAGGAGATTAGCTCACAAATTTTTTCAAAAATTTTCGCCGAGAAACTGGAAGAAACAACCTATTGAGCATTCTCTAAAGGTGCCAGCAAGATCTGCTGGTGTTGGGTAAGAATGTGGCGGTCCGATGCCGGTAAAAAAAACCCGCCGCTGATTATCTACTAGCTCTTTGGCGCGAAAAAGGCCGATTGTACCCAGTGAGCAATCGGCCTTTTCGCTGCCTGCAAAGAGTTATTGTCCTCACCCCAATCGGCATTAGAGTTCTATAAGAGAGAATACGAAACAAACGAAAATAACGAAACAGACGAAAAATTTCTCTAAAATTTTCGTCTGTTTCGTTATTTTCGTTTGTTTCGTATTCTCATCCAGCCTTCAGCGCATATAATCCGCAAATGTCTCTGCATCGAGATTCCAGCCTTTGGAGAGGTATCTTAATATGCGCACCGATTTGGCCGATTGGATTGCGTTGAATATGATCCGAGGGATTGGGCCGCGCACTGCCAATCAGTTGCTTGGCCATTTTGGCTCACCCGCACAGGTCTTCGCCGCATCGCGTCTGGCGCTTGAAAGAGCGGGGCTAAAACCTGAGATAGTACGAGAACTGCACGATTTACAAATCCTCGAAAAAGCCAATGCCGAAATCGAGCGGCTTGAAAAACTGGGGGGGCGTGTCGTCACACTCCAAGATGAAGAATATCCACTATTGCTGCGGGAAATTTATGATCCACCAATTGCGCTCTATCTCCGCGGCGATTTGAAAAGGGCTTGTGATCGTCCCTGCCTCGCGGTTGTCGGCTCGCGGCGCTGCTCGACTTATGGGATCAATGCCGCGATGAGCCTCTCGCGCGATCTGGCCCTGCAAGGTATGACAATCGTATCGGGAATGGCGCGCGGTATTGACGCAGCTGCGCATCGAGGTGCGCTCGAAGCGAACGGGCTGACGATCGCTGTCGTCGGCACCGGATTGGAGACAACCTACCCGCAAGAGCACAAAAAACTCGAGGAAGAGATCATTGCCAATGGCGCGGTGATTTCCGAATTTCCCCTCGGCACTCCGCCGCTCCCACAAAATTTCCCATACCGCAATCGCGTACTGAGCGGATTATGCCTCGGCGTCTTGATTGTTGAGGCAGCAGAGCATAGCGGCTCACTTATCACCGCGCGTTTGGGATATGAACAGGGAAGAGAGGTCTTCGCTCTACCGGGCAATATCACATCACAGACCTCATTTGGACCGAACTACCTGATCAAAGATGGCGCAAAGCTTGTGCAGCATTGGCGAGATGTGGTCGAGGAACTTCCGCGGACAGTCAAAGAGAAAATTCTCGGGATCGAAAGAGGGGCACCTGGAGGGGCTCAATCAGAGGTAGAGCCTATTTTTGAAACGATCGAATTAAGCGAGTACGAGCGCCAAGTGCTTGAACTTCTTACCTCTAATGCGCCCTCCCACATTGATCAATTGCTGATGGCGAGCGAAATGAGCTCCTCCGAATTGATGAATGCATTGCTTGGCCTTGAAATGAAAGATAGAATCAAGCAGCTACCAGGCAAGAGTTTTATCAGAAGAATGTAATGTAGTTCGCAGTTTGCAGTTCGCAGTTTGCAGTTCGCAGTTCGCGGTTCGCAGTTCGCAGTGACTCATCGCAAACGCTCACTGCGAACCGCGAACTGCGAACTGCAAACTGCGAACTAGGAACTGCAAACTGTTATTATGCTTGATTGGTTTATAGAATGGTTTTTAGGGATCTCTCGGCAAGTTGTTGGATCGGCGGTTTACATCGCCGCGCCGATGATGATTCTCGTAGGCGCGCTCGATTCTTCATTACTTTCACTTCCTGAAGTCAATGATTACATCACCGTAGCCCGTATTGCGAACAATCCGTCTGAGGTATATTATTTTCCGCTTTTCCCGGCAATTGGATCAGTGATCGGTTGTCTGGTCTTGTATCGCATTGCACGGCGCGGCGAGCAATTTATCACAAAGCGTTTCCATCCCAAGCAACTCGATCGCGTTAAAGCGCTCTACCGCAGGTGGGGCTTATTTGCGCTGGTCATCCCGGCGATTCTGCCTCCGCCTATGCCTTTCAAGATTTTTGTCGTGACGGCAGGTGCGCTCGGATATCCGATGGGGCGGTTTGCTGCCGTGATTATGCTCGCGCGCACGGCACGGTATTATTTCTGGGGTATTCTCGCTTTCTTCTTCCGCAATGAGGTGAGGAAGATGATCGATTGGCTGGGAGAGAATTTACTGGTAATTCTCGGAGTCCTGATCGCGGCATTTATACTTTTCTTAATTGCCCGGTGGATGATGGCGAGGATCAAAGGGCAGCCAGCGAAGGGCAAAGCCGAGGTTTCATATACTGACTGATTTCAATCTTTCTCAGGATTGTTCATCGAGGATGAAAAATTTTCTTTTAGATATTGGCAGTTTGCTGAAGTCGATCCAGTTAACTTTACTCGGCTTCGGCGGATTGGGAATTCTGGTTATCGCCTTGTTGGATGCGGCGTTGATACCAATGCCCGGCGGGGCCGACATGGTTGTCATGGCGCTTTCGCATCTCAACCATTCGATGATGCCGGTCTACGTGCTGGCCGCAGTGGCCGGTTCGACACTCGGTTGTCTTGTGCCATACTGGATCGGCCGCAAGACTGGCAGAGCAGCGCTGCGCAAATTCAGCGAAGAGAAGCGCGCAAGTGTCTCCGAATTGATTGACAGATACGATCTGTGGTCGATGTTGGTCGGAGCTGTTTTGCCTCCGCCATTCCCCTTCAAACTATTTCTTATCACAGCCGGAGTGTTTCGGATGAAAGTCTGGCGTTTTCTGCTTGCGCTGGCGATTGGCCGCACCCTCAGATTCAGCCTGGAGGGATGGATGGCAGTGCGCTACGGAGAACAGGCAGCGACGATCTTCAAACAGCATTATCCGACGATCGGCCTGGCCATCGCTGCTGTGATTATCGTGATCTTCATCTTCAGCACATGGCGAAATCGTAAGCGGAGAGAAGAAGAGCTTGCGGATTCGGATCTGAGCACGGCTAAATAAAAAGGAAGAAAGAAAACGGAACAAACGGAAATAACGGAACAAACGGAAATTTTATAAAATTTCCGTTTGTTCCGTTATTTCCGTTTGTTCCGTTTTCTCCTTTGATTTGCGTCCGAGTATGATGCTAATCTTGAGGGCATCTGTTTCCGCCTTTTTAGCATTCTAGAAATAAGCTGTAATTCGACTTCAGTTGGGTAAGTGCGATGATTATTGATCCCAAGAAATGCGTTGCATGCGGGAATTGCGTCGCGATCTGTCCCATGGGCGCGATTCACATCGATCCCAAAACAAATCGTGCGTCTGTTAACCAGGACGAGTGCGTGGAATGCTACACCTGCTTCCGCGGGATGAGCACCGAGCATCTTAACCCGACAATGGTACGGACGGTTCGAAAAATCGGGAAATGGTTTCGGTGGAGGTTCGAACCGGAACCCGATGTTTGCCCCACCGCTGCCATCACGGAGCAGGAACTGAGCTGGCCGCGCATTGTGCGCCGCGCTTTCTCCGACCCGGTGGTCCCACATGAAAGCACCGGCGTTCACGGACGCGGCACGGAAGAAGTTAAGACAAATGACATCACCAACCGCGTCGGTCCGGAGGAAGCTGGTTTCACTGTCGAGTTCGGCAGGCCTACGATCGGCGTCCGGTTCTGGCAGATCCAGGAGATGACCACAGCCCTGGCGCAGCTGGGGATCGAATTCGAGAAGAGAAATCCAGTCACGAGTCTCATGGCTGACACTGCCACGGGTGAGATCCAGACGGATATTCTTAACGAAAAGATTCTCTCCGCCATCGTCGAATTCAAAACGAAATTCGGTAACGTACCCGCTGTCCTCCAAAGGGTCAGAGAAGTGGCGAAAACGCTCAATACTGTGGTCGCCGTCGGGGTCTCTACGCGCTGCGACGAGCAGGGCGAGAACCACTTGGAGGAACTCCTGATCAGCGAAGGATTCACCTTCAATCGCGGCAAGACCAACCTCGGACTTGGAAGAAAAGGATGAGTGATTGCGGATTGCGGATTGCGGATTGAATAGCGGATCGTGCTTTCAAATCCCAAATCCGCAATCCGCAATCCGCAATCCGCAATCATATGACCAACACCTTGCATCGCTACGGCAATGAGAAGAGTTTGCACAACGATTTCATAGTCTTCGCCATACCCTGCCGTGGTCATAATGACCAGGGCGCGGTGCCGAAACTGAAACGATTTCTGCAACTGGCCCGTAAGTACAAGCCGGTCAACCTGGGTGACGGCTCGCACGGAGGCATCTATCGACCTTCCAAAGAGCTGAACCCCACCGCACACTGGTCACGCGCGAGTGATCCCGATTTCGACACGGTCATTGAAGGCGTCTCCGATCCGACAACAGTCGCGGCGGTCTTCGATAACATCGAGGCCGTGGAAGGTTTCGTTGACGAATTACGTAAGGAAGACCTTGGTCTCTCGATTAACATCAGCGCCCTGATCGAGCGCGCGCAGGAATGCTGTGAGGAGACGGGGCTCGCCCGCCACAGCGTAGAATACTCGTTGGGTTTCATGGGCAGGACCGACCGTCTGGCCGACCGGCAGGTGTTGGAACTCTCAACCATGTGCGGTCACGGCATGATCTCCTTCAACTTTGCGAGAAAAATGATTGACTGGGTAAGGGAAGGACGACGCACACCGGAAGAGGCCTGCATGTACTTCTCGCGTTTCTGCTCGTGCGGCATCTTCAACCCCACGCGCGCAAGGGAAATTCTTGAAGAAGCGCGTTATGGCAATAGCTGATCATCATGAACAAAAAACTCTATTTCTACTTCTGCCTGTGTCTCTTTGTTTGCTCCACCGTCTTGCTGTCCTTCGGTTCCGGTAAGGTATCCGAAACGTCTGCGAATTCTGCCGCGGCGTCTTTCGCAATCTCCGGAGCGAACATCTGGGACGGCACCGGCCAGGCGGCGATCCGTGACGGTGTGATCATAATCAATGATGGCCGCATACAAGCTGTCGGCCCGCGCGCTTCGGTGCAGATTCCCAAAGGCGCGACCGTGATCTCGGGAGAAGGCAAGACACTCATTCCGGGATTGATCAATGCTCACGGCCACGTCGGGATGACACGGGGACTTAAGGCCGGGCCCGAGAATTACAGTGAAGAAAATATCCTGGCGCATCTGCGCCAATACGCGCGCTACGGCGTCACGACTGTACTCAGCCTCGGCTCAGATTTTGAGTTGATATTCAAGCTGCGTGGACCTGCGGGAGCGCAAGAAACTCCACGCGCCACCGTCTTCACCGCCGGGCGGGGCTTCACCGGCAAGGCGGGATATCCCGTAGTGTTGCCCGGTAATGCGGGCGTTCAACGAGAAGTTGATAGCGTCGAAGAAATTCGCATACAGGTTGAGGAACTGACTCGACAGAAGGTCGACATGGTGAAGATCTGGGTTGATGATCATTGGGGTCACTATAAGAAGATCCGGCCCGAGCTCTACCGTGCGATCATCTCTGAGGCGCACAAACGCGGTCTGCGTGTAATGGCGCATCTCTTCTACCTGGAGGATGCGAAGAGCCTCGTCGCAGCCGGACTCGATGGTATGGCCCACAGTGTGCGCGACCAGGAGATCGACGACGCTTTGATCAGATCGCTGAAGGAGAAAAAAACTTTCGCAGTCCCGACCCTCGTGCGCGAAGAGTCAACCTTCATCTATGCGCAACCGCCTGCTTTTCTGGATGATCCATTCTTCGGCCGTTGGATCGCGCCTGAGATCGTGAGCCAGTTGAAGGACCCGGCATATGGCGCGCGTGTCAAGGCCGATCCTGATTTTTCCAAGTTTCCGGGACAGCTCAAGATGGGGCAGAAAAATCTCAAGAAGCTCTGGGACGCAGGCATCCCTGTAGTCTTCGGATCGGATTCGGGACCACCGGCACGATTTCAGGGGTTCTTTGAGCATCGCGAGCTCGAGCTTATGGTCGAAGCAGGACTAACCCCTGCGCAGGCGTTACAAACTGCCACATCGAATGCCGCTACAGCGCTGCATATTTCCGGCAATTTCGGAACACTCACCAAGGGCAAACGCGCCGATATGATATTGCTGGACGCCGACCCGCTGGCGGATATTCGGAACACGCGAAAGATCAACAAGGTCTGGATTGGAGGCCGCGAAGTAAATTAAAACTACTCAGCCGCATAGCGGCTGGGTAGTTACCTTGATTGGAGATGACCATGAAGAATAGAGCGCTCCTTACAATAGCCGTATTGGCCTTAACGTTATTCGCTATCAACCTGACACAGCTTCGTGTCAGCAGCCAGGAGTCGCCCAGTTGGGCTCCCAAACCTAAGGCGCCAAGCAAGTATGTTCCGCCTCACAAACCACATACACGGCTCGCGGACTTGAAGGCCAAGTACAAAGCTAAAGCTGATTGGAAAGAGGTGATAGTGGATGATGAACATCTAAACGCCGCCTACATCTTCTCGGCTCCCGGAACAAAGGTCTCGAAGCGTTTTCATCCGGATACGCGCGAGTGGTGGATAGTGATGGATGGGGAGATTCGTTTCGAGATCGAAGGTCAGCAGCCATTCGTGGCGACCAAAGGCTCGATGGTGCAAGTACCCATGCAGACCATCTATGCCATGGAAACAGTAGGGGACAAACCTTCATTGCGTTTCGAGGTCAACATCGCCAAGGCTAAGACCATGTACCCGAGGGAGGTTGAGCCACCCAAAATCCCCGGCATCGATTGGATTCCCGTCACGCTTAATCGCAAACCCGGCGCATACGACCACGGCAATCAGCCTCACATTAACCTTTATGAGGTGGTGAAGGCGCCGGACTTCCGTGGCCAGAAGCGTTTTGTGCACGATGACCGGGCCGTGGCAAATATCATCTACGGCTACGAGAAGAACCTCTCGCCGCTCAATCCCAAAGATCGCGGCCACTACCATCCTGAATGCGCTGAGTTCTGGCTGATCATGGCGGGTCAGATCCGCTATCCGATTGAGCATCAGGGCGTGATCATCGCGGATGAAGGAGACGTGGTCTACGCTCCGATATTCACGTTTCATGCTCCCCGATTTTATGGCCCGGGTCCTTCGTGCCGGCTGGCTATGAACGGGTTCACAAATATTGCACACCTGAGAGATGCCGTTATCCCGCACTAAGAACACCAAATAGGAGGTTAAATCTATGTCCGACGACACTCTTTCCCGACGCAATTTTCTCGCCGGAGTGGCAACGACCGGTACGATAGCTGCACTGGCGAATGCGCAGACTCCGGCCACTCCCGGCAACGCAGTGGTTGTCGCCAACCATGCAGTGGTCGAGTCCAAACCTTCTCCGGGAGCCATCAAGGTTGTATGCGCAGAGAACCTCTCACCCGCGGAGGTGGAACAGATCCGATCCGCAGGCAAGATTGATCTGCATATGCTCAGTTCCCGGTCGGAATTGAAGAATCACGTCGCAGAGGCGGAGGTCATTCTTGGGGTGGTGGATCGAGAGACGATGTTGGCGGCGAAGAAGCTGAAGTGGGTGCAGACCTGGGCCGCCGGTGTTGAAAGCCTGCCCAAAGAGCTCATGGAGCATCCCTGCGCGCTCACGAATATGCAGCGCGTCTTCGCGCCGGTAATTGCTGAGACAGCCATCGGGCTCTTGCTCGGCCTTACTCGAGGCCTGGTACAAGATTCGATCCCAGCCTTCAAGGAGCACAAATGGATGAGGGGGCAGAGCAGTGTTCCACTCGAGGATCTCTACCGCAAAACAATCGGCATCGTGGGAATGGGCGGTATCGGATCGGAGACTGCGCGCCGCCTGCATTACGGCTTTAGTATGCGTGTACTTGCCACTGATGCGAAGCCGTTGCCCAAACCGGAATTTGTCGCCGAATTGCACGAGCCCGCATGGTTGATGGAGATGGCGCCACAAGTGGATGTCCTGATGAGCGCCGCTCCGCTGACCAGGGAGACGCAGAAGATGTTCAACGAGAGCGTCTTTCGCAAGATGAAACCGACCTCGTATTTCCTCAATGTCTCACGTGGCGGGCTGGTTGATCAGGACGCCCTGGTCAAGGCTCTGAAGGAGAAGTGGATCCGCGGAGCAGGGCTGGATGTCGCTACGCCGGAGCCATTACCGCCTGAGAGCCCGCTCTGGGATTGCCCGAACCTGGTCATCACTCCGCACAACTCTGGCAACGCACCCATTCGTCAGGTGCGACTCATGGCGCTCGTGGCGGAGAATGTCCGCCGCTACAGCAACGGACTTCCACTACTAAATGTGGTTGACAAGGCTCGAGGATACTAAAAGCGCCTGTCTTGAGAGATAAGGAGAATACGAAACAAACGATAAATTTGGCATGTTTCAGCTTTGGGCTAAGAAATTCAACACAAAGGGTCAAAGGGTCAAAGGGCCAAAGAAGAAAAAATCAATCATTTATCCCTCTTTGACCCTTTGACCCTTTGACCCTTTGTGTTGAATTTCTTAGCTAGTTTCGGCTTCCTATGAAACTTGCCAAAAAATTTGGACTTTTCGTTTGTTTCGTATTCTCTCCCTGATTTCATTTTCTATTTCTATGCGGATTACAGATTCTGTGCAGGATCGCCCCAGCGGTGTGAGGCACCGTGTGCTCTGGCTCGCGGTGATCGTCTATATGATCACCTATATGGACCGCATCTGCATTGGGCATGCGGCTTTGGAGATCCGCAGGGAATTCGGGTTCGATATGGTAGTTATGGCCTGGATCATCGGCGCCTTCAACTGGTCTTATGCGCTGTTCCAGATTCCGGGCGGCTGGCTCGGCGACCGATTTGGCCCTCGTCGAGTTCTGACTGCGATCGTCCTGTGGTGGTCGGCCTTCACCGCGGCCACTGCGCTCGCCTGGGGCAAATGGTCGATGGCCTTCTTCCGTTTTTTCTTTGGCCTTGGTGAGGCGGGCGCATTCCCCACAGCGACGCGAGCGCTTTCGCATTGGCTGCCGGCCAGCGAACGTGGGTTTGCACAGGGGATCACACATTCAGGCGCGCGACTCGGTGCGGCGATTACACCGCCAATTGTCGTCTTCTTCATTACCACACTGGGTTGGCGCAGCGTTTTTTATATCTTCGGCCTGATCGGTGTTGTCTGGGCGATCTATTGGCATTGGTTCTACCGTGACCAGCCCGAGCAACATATGGGAGTCAATAGTGCGGAATTGGCGATCATTCGAGAGAAGAGAGATTCGAGTGCTCCCGTCTCAGCCGAGCGCGTGCACGTTCCCTGGGGAAAAATACTCTCAAGCGGCAACCTATGGACCCTCTGCGCGATGTATTTCTGCTACGCCTACAGCATCTGGATTTATCTGATCTGGTTTCCCACTTACTTACAGGAAGATCGTGGATTCAGCCTCAAGCAGATGGGCTTCTGGCACATGGTTCCATTGATCGCGGCAACCATCGGCGATTCGGTGGGGGGGTGGTTTTCAGACCACCTGGCACGACGCACAGGGAATTTACGCTTTGCGCGGCGCTCAGTGGCCATCGTCGGCTTCACAGTAGGGGCTATCTGCATCATTCCAGCCACGTTGACTGATGATCGTTACGTTTGTGTCGCGTTCACCACGGCAGCTTTGTTCTTCCTCGAGCTGACCGTTGGTGTCTCGTGGGCTGTGGCGATGGATGTGGGGCCGGAATACGCTGGGTCAGTTTCCGGCACCATGAACATGTGCGGAAATCTGGGCGGGGTAGTCGCCTCCATCGCGGTCGGTTACATGGTGAAGCACTACAACTGGGACGCGCCTTTTCTGGTGGCAGGGGCTTTGTGTGTATTGGGCGCGCTTCTCTATTTACGCATTGATCCGAATCAAAGAATTCTTGGCGAAGCTGCTGTTTCGCCGAAGATTGTTACTGTTTAAGGAGTCGTTCATGTCGGCATGTACGACGCCCTGAAACAATGACAACTACTGGGAGCGCAAGCGCTCCCAGTAGTTGCAGAGGAGGCCCGCCATGCAAACCACTCGTCGAGAATTTCTGACTACCGCTCTATTTGCCGCCCTTGCAACGCCTCTTCCGGGGTCAGCCGCGCGATACCGTGTCGGCATCACCACTAACACGCGCGGCGGTTGGGAGAAGGATGTCTGGCTCTCTTTCCAGGAAGCGCAGGCGACCGGCTATCGCCACGTTGAATCCTTCATCCATTACTTCCTGGACTACTATGACGACAAAGCCGAGCGACTGCAAAAGAAGATGGATGAAATCGGTGTGCGCTTTGTCACCATCTCCAATGGCACTCCGATGGAGATGCATTTCGAGGATCCGTCAAAGCACACAAAAGTGGTTGAAGATCATATGCGGCTCATCCGGTTTATCAAGCAATTGGGCTGCCAGCATCTGAAGATCAACATGGGGCCCCGGCGAGAAACGGGTACAACCGATGAGGATCTGAAACACATGGCCAGGGCGCTCAACGAGATCGGTAAACGGAGCACGGACGAGGGGATCAAATTCGCTGTCCATGCCCATATGTGGAGTCAGTTCGAAAATCGACGCGAGATTGACTACATCATGGAAAAAACCAACCCGAAACAGGTCTATTTCGTGCTCGACACCGGCCACATCACGATGGCGGGGATCGACCCGGTGGAGTTGACTCGCACATTGGGACATCGCATTGTCGAGTTTCACATGAAGGACACCCGGCCGGAACATCGCGGAGGGGCAAAGACCCGCCTGGATCGGCCCGATGTTATGAAGGATCCGCCTTTCTTCCCGCTGGGCCATGGTGGTGTGGACTTCCCGGCGATCAAGGCGCACCTCGACCGGATAGGCTGGCAAGGCTGGCTGACTGTGGAACTCGACTCATCGCCTTCTCGGCCACCCAAAGAGAGCGCACGCATAAGCAGAGAGTATCTGGAGAAAACCCTCGGGCTAACAATGTAACTACACCGCTGTTCAGAGAATCTCGCGCGCCATCTGGCTCACACTCGCTCCGATAGAAAGGCAGGATGTCAGTCCGGGCGATTCGATCCCAATGCAATGAATCACAGAGGGCCATTGCGGATCGTGTCCGATCACGAAATCTGCAAATGAATGGTCGTGTTCGGGCAGCAAACGCGCGCGCAGTCCTGAGTAGCTCGGGCGCAAATCTTCCAGCCGCAGGCTTGGAACCATCTTCACTGCCGACTCATAAAAAGTTATCAGCTCCGCACGATCATTTTCATAATCTTCTTTCATCTTCACATACCGCGCATTTGGTCCAACCAGGAGAGTTCCCGCGAGGTTTTTAGTGAAATGCACACCCAGCCCGTGACCTGTCGGTAATGGCAGCGGGTAGACCAGGCCGTTGATAATCTGGCTGCGACCTGGAGGCAGTTCGGCGTATTCGCCGCGACATGGGAAGATGGTGTGTCTGTCGTATCCGAACATTCTCGCGACTTCATCGGCATACAAGCCCGCGCTATTAATCACGGCTCTTGCGCCGACCTCCTCACGCTGTGTGCGAATAGTGACCAGACCGTTTTTGACTTCAGCGCCAATCACGCGAGTATCGGTCAGCATATGCGCGCCATTCGATTTGGCGATGCGTTCCAAAGTTTTGACAAGTTCTTCTGCATCGACGATACCGGTGTTTGGTGAATTGAGCGCAATTGGAGAAACGACATTTGGCTCGATTCTTTGAATGTAGCTTCGATCGACGATCTCCAAACCTACAACACCATTTTGGTCTCCCCGCTCTTTGAGAGTTTGCAGTGCAGAGAGTTGATCTTCGCTGTCACCGACAATGAGCTTGCCCGTGCGTTTGTGTGGAATGTTGTGCCTCGCGCAGAATTCGTATAGCCACTCTTGGCCGCGCACACAATGAAAGGCTTTAAGAGAACCGGGCTTGTAGTAGATGCCGGCGTGAATGACGCCGCTATTGCGCGTCGAAGAGCCGAGTCCGAGTCGCGGCATGGCTTCAAGCAAAAACACGTCGTCGTAGTGGCGCGAGATTTCGGCGGCGATAGCTGTGCCGACAACGCCGCCTCCGATGATGACTACATTGGCAATTTCATGTGAAGACATTTTGTATAAGTTGTGATAAGAGGAGGGGAAAACGGGTCAAAAAGAAATGGCGGAAATAACGGAACAAACGGAAAAATCCTGAAGAATTTCCGTTTGTTCCGTTATTTCCGCCATTTCTTTTTGACCCGTTTTCTCCCCTCAGGAATGGGACAAACTCACCCGCTCCACTCGTAGCGCGTGTCCCGTCTCTTCGTCGATATCCACTATCAACCCGTTGAGCTTAATTTCACCCTCACTCGGTTCGAATTTCAGCGAGATTCCCCGCAAGAAGCGTTCGATTACGATTTCAGTACGCATCCCTATTACACCATCATGCGGGCCGGTCATCCCGAGATCGGTGATGTAGCCTGTTCCGCCCGGCAATATCTGTTCGTCGGCAGTCTGCACGTGCGTGTGTGTGCCTACGACAACTGAGACTCGACCATCAAGATAGCGGCCCATCGCCACCTTCTCCGAAGTCGTTTCGGCGTGCATATCAACCAGAATGACTTTGACTGCGGGTACGAGCGCGGCTAGTTGTGCGTCTGCTGCCCGAAAGGGATCATCGCTTGGAGGCATAAAGACGCGGCCCTGTAAATTGATCACGGCGATCGGAATGCCTTTGACCTTGCCGACCCACCGGCCTCTACCGGGGACGCCGGACGGATAGTTTGCCGGTCGCAGCAAACGAGGCTCCTGATCGATGTAGTCGAGAATTTCTTTCTTGTCAAAAATATGGTTGCCGGAGGTCATGACGTCTACTCCGGCGGCAATAAGGTCAACAGCGATACGTGGCGTAATGGAAAATCCAGCTGCCGCATTTTCGATGTTCGAGACAACGAAATCTATATCACGTTGAGCACGCAGATCATGAAGACGTTCTTCCTGAACGCGGCGACCGGCGCGCGCCATCGTGTCACCGATCAGTAAGACTCTGATCATAGCGCGATGCCTTTCTATTCCCGGTTCTATCTCTTCACCCGCTGTGCCCTAATCTCGGCAGATTGAATGCGCT
Source organism: Acidobacteriota bacterium (assembly GCA_022614735.1). Classification (GTDB taxonomy): domain Bacteria; phylum Acidobacteriota; class Blastocatellia; order RBC074; family RBC074; genus JAKEHZ01. The sequence continues at coordinate 15,742 of JAKEHZ010000315.1, forward strand.
CGCAAGCAGGCAAACTCACTACTCGCATTGAACTGAGTTTGAACTGAGCGTTAATGAATGACGCCGAAAAAGCGAGGGAGTCTGATACGTGGGGACTTCCGCTTGGCCGTGTCGGGGCTTCATTTGAACCTGCCTGAGACAGGGGGGTGACCTAAGCCCTGAGGCTAGGAGTGCCTCGTGCTGTGACGAGTATGCCTGCCGATCAGGTTTTTGCCTCGGTCTCCCAATCAAATGAATTGGCTCAAATTGAATTGCCGCCGTTCACTAACTTTGCAGAAGTCCCGCAGCGAATCGCATACTAGCTCACCGGCTATGGCCGGTCAATACCCTTACACCCGGTTTTTTTAGTTGAAAACAAGCGACGCTTTCCTTGACCCATCGCTGCTGGTTGGCTATCTTATCAGCTTTTCATCCCGCATTGATTTTTAACTATGAGCGACTGAGGAGATTTTTCAACCATGGGTATTCAAGCAACGCAGATCCGTAAAGGCATGACCATCATTCACAACGGCGTGCCGCACAAAGTCATCGATTTTCATCATCACACGCCGGGCAACCTGCGTGCGATGGTCCAGACCAAGCTGCGCAATCTGAGGACGGGCACGACAACCGAGCACCGGTTCCGGTCGACAGAAGATATTGAACGCGCGATCCTCGAAGATCACGAGATGACTTATCTCTATCACGAGGGCGATATCTATTACCTCATGAATACCGAGACCTATGAGCAGGTCGGATTGAGCGCAGAAGACCTCGGTGACGCTGTCGGTTATCTGCTGCCTGATACCGTGATTCAAGTGCAGTTTTTCGAAGGCGCGCCCATCGGCATTGAGATCCCGGGGGTTGTCGAAATGACCGTCGTTGAAACCGAGCCTGAAATCAAAGGCGCAACTGTCAGCAACGTCGGCAAACCGGCAAAACTGGAAACTGGCATCACGATTCAAGTCCCTGCCTTCATCAAACAGGGTGAAAAGATTCGTGTCGATACGACCGAAGGCCGCTACATCGAGCGGGCAAAGTAGAGGACTGCGGATTGCGGATTGCGGATTGCGGATTTGCGAATGTACAAGGCCGCATGTGATTCCGAATCCGCAATCCGCAATCCGCAATCCGCAATCCGCAATCTCAAGTCATGCAGCTTCTCTACAGCCTGCTTCTCACCCTCGCTTTTATCGCTCTTCTTCCTTACTTCGTTCATCAAGCCTTCGTCAATCGCAAATATTTCAATAATTTTCGGCAACGAATGGGACTGTTGCCTGATTCGTTGAACGCCAATTCGAGACCGACAATCTGGCTTCACGCGGTCTCTGTCGGTGAAACATTGGCAGCCGGGTCGCTCGTCAAGGCCTTGAGAGTGCGCTTTCCACAACATCGTTTGATAATCTCGACAACGACGGCGACAGGGCAGACCGTCGCGCGCGCACGTATGGCTGAGGCTGACGGGTTCTGCTTCTTCCCATTTGATTGGAGATTTTGCGTCCGCCGAGCTTTAGACACTATTCAACCGCAAATACTAATTCTGATGGAATCAGAGTTGTGGCCGAATTTTCTGAGCGAATGTCGGCAGAGAGATATCCCGGTACTAGTCGCGAACGGCCGGATCTCGGATCGTTCATTTGTCCGATCGCAGAAATTCGGCTTCTTCGTGCGCCGGTTGTTTCGTTTGGTGACGCGGTTTGCGATGCAGAGCCAGGTTGACGCAGAACGCGCGATCCGGCTCGGAGCTCCTCCCAATCGTGTCAGTGTGAGTGGAAACATCAAGTATGACATCGGTGTAACATCCGAATCACGGGGATTTGCTGAAGTTGCCAGGTCTCTCGCGGAAGTTTTTGCATTGAGCTCAGCGCCTCTTGTTGTTGCAGGGAGCACAAGTGATGGTGAAGAAGAGATCGTTCTTAGCGCCTTCAAGCAGATCAGAGAAGAAATGGGATTGGAGAAAACGCGATTACTCATAGCGCCAAGACATCCGGAAAGGTTTGGCGATGTGGTTCGAATGCTTGACTCGTCGCGATTAAAATACGTGCGCCGTTCGACTATTGAGCAAGAAAGGGTGGCGGAGGCGCAGGCGGCCGATTGTATCTTTCTCGATACAGTAGGTGAATTGGCTGCGCTTTATCGGTTTGCTTCGGTAGTTTTCATCGGTGGAAGCCTGGTTCCGAAAGGCGGTCATAACATTCTCGAACCGGCTCTGTACGCGAAGCCGATTATCGTCGGTCCGTATATGGAAAACTTCCGCGAAATCACCAACGATCTCCTCGGACGAGATGCTCTGATTCAGTTGCGTGGTGAGAGCGAGGAGGAGTTGATTAGCAAGCTGAAAACAACTTTGATCGAGTTGCTTACTGATCAGGGGCGCGCACAAAGATTGGGTGAGAATGCGCGAAGAACGATTGAAGATAATAGCGGCGCGACTGCAAGGACTCTTGCTTTGGTTGTTGAGCTGATAGAACGAAATGAAGAAATCAAAAGGCAAAAGGCAAAAGGCAAAAGGCAAAAATAAAGAAGCAAATTCCGGCCTTTTGATTATTGA
>JAKEHZ010000316.1 GCA_022614735.1 Acidobacteriota bacterium
GCGGATTGCGGATTGCGGATTGCGGATTTGCTGGTCTTGACGGTCGGATTGCAACTGGGAGTTGCGGTATCAAATCCGCAATCCGCAATCCGCAATCCGCAATCCACCTGTCCGTTACGCCGCTGTTTGAAACCATCGATGATCTGCGTCGCGCGCCTCAAGTGATGAGGCGATTGTTTGAAAACAAGGTCTATCGCAAGTTGCTCAAGGCTCAGGGCGACCTGCAGGAAGTGATGATCGGGTATTCGGATAGCAGCAAAGACGGCGGGATACTGACATCGAGCTGGGAGCTCTACAAAGCGCAGGAAAATTTGTGGAAGGTGGCGCGAGAGCATGAGGTTCAATTACGGTTGTTTCACGGGCGTGGCGGCACGGTTGGCCGTGGCGGAGGCCCGAGCCATGAAGCGATCATGGCGCAACCGCCCGGCACAGTCGCATCACGAATCAAGATCACCGAACAGGGCGAGGTGGTTTCATCGAAATATAGTCTGCCCGATATTGCGCTGCGCAGTCTGGAGTTGACAACTGCTGCCGTGATCGCTGCCAGTCTTCCGCACGAGGAGAGAGACGATCGGAAACTTACGGAATGGAAAGGTGTGATGGAGCAGATCTCGGAAGACGCATTCGCAGCATATCGCCGCTTCGTGCAAGAGACTGACGGCTTTTACGATTATTTCGTCCAGGCGACCCCGGTCGAGGACCTGCAACATCTGCGCATCGGCTCGCGTCCTGCCAAGCGCAAAGCGGGCTCACAAAGCCTGGACGATCTACGCGCGATTCCATGGGTCTTCGGCTGGACGCAGAGCCGGCATTTGCTGCCCGGTTGGCTTGCGGTTGGCACAGCGCTCGAAAGCTTCATCAAACTTGCCCCGCGAAAAAATCTCGAATTGCTGCGAGAGATGTATGACGGATGGGAATTCTTTCACAGCACCATTTCGAACATCGAGATGACCCTGGCTAAAGCGGATTTTCAGATTGCGCGGCAATACGCAGCTAGCACGCTGGACCGAGAACTGGGCCGGCGGATTTACAAAATGCTCGAGACCGAATATGAGCGTGCGTGTCGCGTGGTGCTGCAGATTACGGGCGAAAAGCGACTGCTCGATAAATCACCAGTGCTGCAACGATCGGTCGCTGTGCGCAACCCATATGTCGATCCGATGAGTTACCTGCAAATTGAACTGCTCGCGCGAAGGCGCGCGAACGAAAGTGATGTGGCGATGAGCGATTGCGATCATGGCGAGCACGAGAAACTGATCTATGCGATTTTGCTGACGATCAATGGAATTGCGGCTGGGATGAGGAACACCGGATAATCCCTGCCCCTCTGGTTTTGTTGGTTTCCTGCGAGAAACGGTAGTATCCTTGAAGCTAGGTGATACCATGGAACAAGTGACATTGAACATCCCTGATAATGTGGCCGCAGATATCCAGAACGGCTGCGATGCACCGCTAGACCGTGGACTTTTAGAGCTTGCCGCAATTCAAGCGTATGAGTCCGGTTTCATCACCGGGCGCCAGGTTATGGAGATGCTCGGATTCGAGAGCCGTGAGGAATTGTTCGAAATTTTCAAGCGGTACGACGTGCGTAGCAAAATCACACCCGAACTCTTGGAAAGGGAAAAGGAGACAGCCGCTGCCCTTTTTGGTGAATGATAGTCATCTCCGATACTACGCCGCTTCGATACCTCATCGAAATCGAAGAGGTTCACATTCTCGAAAAACTGTTCGGCCAAGTCATCATTCCCGAAAAGGTTTATGAAGAGCTCCAGGGAAAGAAAACCCCTCAAAAAGTAAAGGAGTGGATTCAATCGCCCCCAAGCTGGCTTGAAGTGCGTCAAGCCGACCTTTCCCTCTTCACGCCGGAGAGGCCGATTCAAGACGGAGAACGCGAGGCAATAGCCCTTGCTATCGAACTAAAGCCCGATGCCCTTTTGCTAGATGATGAAGACGCAATGAAGGAGGCATACCGGCTCAAGATTCCATTTTTACGAACCTTCCGCATCCTTGAAGAAGCCGCGAAAAAGAATTTTCTCGGCGACCTGACCAAAGTCGTTGAGAAGATGTCGCAAACGAGTTTTTACATGCCGCCCAATGAACTCATTGACGCCATGCTTGAACGCGACCGGCAGAGAAAGGAACAGAAAGAGAGGCAAGCCCATGCCAAACCCGCCGAGGATGAAGACTAGAAGCAGATGCAGAAGCAGAAACAGCGCCCGACACGGAGACAGAAACGATGAAACCTGAACTAAGAGATGGAGGAACAATCACCGCGTATTGTCCGGATTGCGAAGGAAGAACAAATTTTACCCCTGTAGGGGCAAAAATAGAGATTGAGGGGCGTTTCGGACATTTCAATAGTACTTATCATCAACTGTGGTATTCCCTTCATCAATGTGTGGGTTGTAAGAGGGGTGGCCTCTCGGCAATTTTCACAAACGGAGGCTATCAGAGCGCATACCTTAGATTCTTTTACCCGTTTTTTCGGGAAACACTGGCTCTTCCTTCGAGTGTTCCTAAAGATATCGAGGCTGAATTTCGAGAGGCTGAGAGGTGTGCCTCTTTTGGTGCGAACCGCGCAGCTTCGGCGATGTTTCGCTCGGCTCTGGAAAAAACACTCAAGGCGAACGGCTACGTTAGGCAAGGCGGTAAGCTGAGAGACCTGGAATCTAAAATCGACGAAGCCGCAAATGACGGAATTATTACCGATGCGAGAAGAAGGCGCGCCCACGAAGAAGTTCGAGTTTTAGGGAACGACGTTCTCCACGATGAATGGAGAGAAGTGAAAGATGAAGAGGTCGAGTTGGCACACCTCTATACTCAGCGCATACTTGAGGACTTCTACGACGACCGAGAAACGGTCGTGAAAAAATTGATTGAGCTAGGCCGCCTTACAAAGAAAGACGGTGACAACGAAACGTCATCATCAATCACGGACACGGGCTATGATGATGATGGCCGCGGCGCTAGCCATCCGTGACGATGCCGCCGGCGGACCTCAACGGTTACGCCCGGCCTTCGAGCTCGCACCGGCAGGAATGGCGAGGGTGGCCACCTAGACACTCTGTCCTATGATATTATCTGCCGACGGCCCCAGCGGAGACATTACGATGAACTACTACTTGGACCTCTTTTCTCCGGAGACCTACGAGGCCTTCACCCGCTCAGCACAAGACATATCAGGTTTTCGAGTCCGACATGAAAGCCTCGCTAGCCGCGTTCAACCAGGTGATAGGCTCGTTTGCTACATGACAAAGCTCTCGCGATGGTTTGGCGTCCTCGAAGTCACGAGCGCCTATTTCAAGGACTCGGCTCCCATTTTCTATCCATCGGACGACCCCTTCATCGTTCGATTCCGCGTGAAGCCAGTAGCCTGGCTACCAAAGGAGAAAGCTATTCCAATAAAAGACGAACGCGTATGGAACACGCTTTCCTTCACTAAGGACGTAGAGCCAAACTCACCTCGTTGGACGGGCAAGCTACGCAACAGCCTAAATCAACTCAATGAGAGCGATGGACGTTTCCTCGAAGAGCTCATCCTCTCCCAGATTGACGGAAGTGAGACTTCCCCATAGATGTCGAAGAATACAAAAAATTCCTGACTCACACGATACACCGTGAGGATAAGGTTGTTGCCGTCTCAGTGCCGCAAGACAACGGCGCAGAGGCCGAGGCTGAAGAGTCGTTGTCTACTCGCGTCGATGTTCGGGAATCCATCCGGATTCAATCTCTCATCGCCCGCATTGGCGCTGAAATGGGAATGAAGATATGGCTCCCGAAAAATGATAGAGCCGCGGTTCTCAGTGAGTGGAACGGCGAGCTCTGTCCAGTGTTGGAGAGACTGCCGCTCAATTACGACGAAACAACGCTAAGAACCATCGAGCAAATAGATGTGCTCTGGTTGAGAGGACGCTCGATTGTCCGCGCCTTCGAAGTCGAGCACACAACCTCGATTTATTCGGGCATTCTACGAATGGCCGACCTCCTCGCATTACAGCCCAATATGGACATCAAGCTCCATATCGTGGCTCCCGATACTCGCCGCGAAAAGGTCTTCCAGGAACTGCGGCGGCCGGTCTTCTCGCTCCTCGAAAAAGGGCCGCTTTCGGAGAGCTGTTCCTATCTCTCTTATGAGAGCGTGCAGGAACTTGCGAAAGAGCGACACCTCTCACACCTGTCGGATAGCGTCCTTGACGAATACTCGGAACCGGCAGAGTAGCGGCGCAACCACGACGGTAAGCGTCGCTTGCATCTGATAAAGGCGATTATGTTTTTTGTGTCTCTATCGGCTCCGCAGGCGCGGACCTACTGTTAGGTGCATCGCGTCTCTAAACGGTCTCGACATTTCTCTAACGCGCTTGGCGAATTTATATCGCATCCCGCATAATTGCGGCTGCTCAGCAGCAACCGACTAGGTGAAAGCCTCATTGCCTAATCAATTCATAGTGAATTAACTGACAGGGGGACCCCGCGATACCTGTCGCACTCCGATCCAATGACAAACAAACGCCCAACTTGGAAAGAGCGGCTCGAAAAAAAACGCAAAGAGAATTTCATAGGCCGTCGCGAATATCTTGAGGAATTTTCGAAGGACTTAGCCAGCGACGATCATGAATATCTGGTTTTTTCCGTCACTGGCGAGGGTGGAGTAGGCAAAAGCACGTTACTACTGCAATTCGCCAACATCGCCGCCACGTTGAAAGCTATCACCATCACCTGCAACGATAAGCACTTATTACCTGCTCAAGCAATGGGGCACATTGCGGCCGAACTCGCTAATCTAGGCATTAGTCATAAGGAGTTCGATGACCGGTACAAAAAATATCGTGAACTGCGTGATGAAGTCGAAAGCGATCCGAAGGCACCACGCGGCTTTATCGATGTGATGGCGCGAGTCGGTGCCGATTTCGCCATCAAATCAGGGCGGCAGGTTCCCGGCCTCGGTGCTCTGCTTGAAGACGCTGACACAAAAGCCGCGGGGGAGGCGACTGCACAGGCGCTCAACTATCTAGTTACACGCTGGGGCAACAAAGACGAAGTGATGTTGTTGCGCGAAACCGACCGTGTGTTATCACCACTCTTTCTCGGTCTGCTGTCTAAAGCGGCGGAGAAACGGCGAGTGCTCTTGATATTTGACGTTTTCGAAAGAACTGGTGTTACGTTATGGCCGTGGCTGCTCGCGCTTTTCAATAATGACTATGGCGACCTGGATGGCAACCTCTGCTTCGTGATAGCAGGACGCGACCGGCTGGAACAGCATCGGACAGAGTTAGCGGGCAGCATCTGTATTGTTGAGCTTGAGCCGTTTACGTCAGAAGAGACACAACTCTATCTGGCCAATCAAGGGATTACTGATGAGAAATTGGTTCATCAGATTCACGAAGACACTGGCGGCCTGCCCGTACTGGTCGAGCTGCTGGCGGCGACGAGACCACAGCCCGGAGTGCCATTGCCTGACGTCAGCAAAGACGCTGTCGAACGGTTCCTGCAATGGATTCTGGAAGAAGCCCGCCGACAAGCCGCATTGCTCGCTGCCGTCCCTCGACAATTCAATCGCGATATCCTCAGTGCGGCATTAGGAGATGATGCGACATCCACATTCCAATGGCTCTCGGCGCAAAGCTTCGTCCGCAGAAACGCCGAAAACGGTTGTTTCTATCACGAGCGAGTTCGCGAATTTATGTTGCGCTATCTCCGCCAAACAATACCCAAGGATTTGGATGAAACACACACTCGTCTGGCCAGCTTCTTTACTAGTGAGCAAGCAAATCTTAATCTTGAAAATAAGGCTATTTATGGCAGCAAATCGTGGAAAAATTACGAATGCGAACGCCTCTATCACCTGGTTAGTGCTCAACCCGATCGCTATCAATATGAAGCTGTCGATGCATTTTTGCAGGCTTTACAGTGGGAAAAGAGATTTGCCGATAGAATCGCCCGTTGCTTTCAACAGTGCGGCCGTGAAAAAGAGTCCAATTTAATCCAAGAATTGGCGAGCACACTTTCTGAAATCCACCGTGCCTATGACCAAAATGATTACCAGTCGGGGCTTGAGCGGCTCAGCTTACTAGAACTATTAAGCAACCTTACTGTGACATCACGTTGTGAAATTTACCTGCTGTTTGGCTATTTCTACATAAATATAGAGAAACAAACTAAGGCTTTGCTCTCCTTTGATCGAGCAATCGAACTCGACCCAAAGAATGCCCGGGCTGTTGCAAATCGCGGAGTAATCTACCAAGAGATGAAACGATATAAGGACGCGCTAGCTGACTTCAATCGGGCAATCGAACTCGACCCAAAGAATGCCTGGGCGGTCGCAAATCGCGGGGTAATCTACGGATTGATGAAGAGGTATAAGGAAGCGCTGGATGAGCTTAATTGTGCGATCGAGCTAAATGAAAATAGTGCCTTTGCAATCACGAATCGCGGGCAGACCCACCGTATGATGATGCAGTATGAAGATGCGCTGGCTGATTTCGATCGGGCGATCGAGCTTGACGCGAAGGATGCCTGGGCGATTGGTAGTCGCGGACAAACCTATCGAGATATGACGCGATACGAGGAGGCGCTAGCTGACTTCAATCGGGCAATCGAACTCGACGCGAAGAACAGCTGGGCAATCGCGCAGCGCGGAGAAACCTACCGTGCGATGAAGCAATACGAGGAAGCGCTGGCTGACTTCAGTCGGGCAATCGAGCTCGACGCGAAGGATGCCTGGGCGGTCGCGCAGCGCGGAGAAACCTACCGTGCGATGAAGCAATACGAGGAAGCGCTAGCTGATTTCAATCGAGCGATCGAGCTCGACGCGAAGGATGCCTATGTGATTGCTCATCGGGGAGTGACTTACAATTCGATGAAGCAGTATAAGGAAGCGCTGGCTGATTTCAATTGGGCAATCAGTCTCGACGCGAAGGACGCCCACGCGATTGTTCACCGAGGGCAAACCCATCGAGAGATGAAGAGATACGAGGATGCGCTGGCTGACTTCAATCGGGCAATTAAGCTCGATGCAAAGTATGCCTGGGTGGCCGCGCAGCGTGGAGAAACCTACCGTGCGATGGAGCGATACGAAAAGGCACTAGCTGACTTCAATCGCTCGATCAAGCTCGAAGCGAAGGATGCCTGGGCAATCGCGCAGCGCGGATCGACCTACCGCTCGATGGAGC
>JAKEHZ010000005.1 GCA_022614735.1 Acidobacteriota bacterium
AGGCTTCAGCCACAAGTTTGGCTAAAGCCGAATGGGGAAGGGCGTTGAAACGCCCTCCGATGTTTTCCATGACCCCGACCCAGCCGTGAACGGCTGGGCTACGGAAAAGCGTCGTTTTCATAGAGCCGAACCCAAAGATAATAACAGGCTCTAGTTCACGCGCTTCTCCCTTCCCTGCCAATACTTATCCCGCAACACATTCTTCTGAATCTTGCCGGTAGCTGTCCGCGGCAGCGCCTCAATAAAACTCACCGCTCGCGGACATTTGAAATGCGCCATATTCGCGCGGCAGAACTCGATAATCTCATCTTCCGTCGCTTTTACTCCCGGTTTTAGCACAACCAATGCCGCCGGCGCCTCGCCCCAGCGTTCGTCCGGGATGGCAATGCACGCCGCCTCAAGCACTGCCGGATGTTTATACAACATTCCCTCGATTTCTATCGAGGAAACGTTTTCGCCGCCTGAGATAATCAGGTCTTTCTTGCGGTCGACTACCTCGATCATTCCCTCTCCGTCGATCGTCGCCATATCACCAGTGTAAAACCAGCCGTCAACAACTACGGCATCGGTCGCTTCGGGCTGCCGCCAGTAACCGGCCATTACGACATTGCTCCGAGTGATCACTTCGCCCACCTGTTGCCCGTCTGACTTTATGTCTTCGCCATTGTCGTCAAGGACGCGGATCTCAACACCGAGCATTGGATAACCGGTGCGTGTCTGGACTCGCAGTTTTTCTTCCTCGGACAAATTGCGCATATGCGGTTTGACTTTTGACACGGTCAGGAAAGGCGATGTCTCAGTCAAACCATAAATTTGAATCACCTGCCAGCCCAATCGCTCCTGCATGCCTTTGATCAGAGCCATCGGCGGCGCCGATCCTGCCGTGCCAATACGCGCATTTCGCGGCAGCGCCCTGAGCTGCTCTTCGCTCAATTGATGGTTCAAAGCCATATTGATCATCGTCGGCGGCATACAGGCAAACGTCATCCGCTCGCGAGTTACGAGTTCAAAAAAAGTCGCCGGTTCGTATTTCTTCACGATGACGTGTTTCGCTCCCACACCTGTCACTGCATAAGGCAAGCCCCAGCCGTTGCAGTGGAACTGCGCCAGCGTATGGAGATAGACATCTGAATGAGTCAGACCGAATTCGACGATCGAATTCATGGCGTTGAGATAGAGATTGCGATGCGTAAGCATGACACCTTTCGGCCGGCCGGTCGTTCCGGAGGTGTAGAGCAACGCAGACGGCTCATTTTCATCAATCTCCGCAAGTGCGACTTCGGTTGTGGGCGCGGCTGCAAGTATGGCTTCGTAGTCCTGCCAGCCTTCGGGTATTGAGTCCGGCTTGTCGGCGCCGATGAGGAAATGCTGCACACTCGGCAAATTCCGGCGGATCTCGTCAATCATATGTGTCAAGCCTTCTTCAACAATCAGAACTTTCGCTTCAGCATGATTAAGGATGTACTCAAAGTCGGAAGAAACGAGCCGGAAATTGATCGGCATGAGGATCGCCCCGATGAGCGGCGCGCCGAAAAACCCGTCCAGCATTCGGTGGCTGTTCTGCGAGATGATAGCTACGCGATCACTATTCTCAACGCCGAGGGCGCGCATCGCATGAGCCCACCGGTTGACACGTTCACCGAATTGCTTGTAGGTCAGACGCAGATCGCCGGAGACGATGGCCTCGCAGTCACCGTAGACGGTCAGAGCGCGCTTGAGGAAGTCGTATTCATTGAGAGGAACGATCACGGTCAAATCTCCTGTGGTACAAGTAAAATCTAAGACGGCGCGCAGCTTAACATAAAGTCGCTATGGCGAAAATTCGTATTAAAACATCCAGCTATAAACATTGCGCTTCTACGGAGCGGGGACACGATCTGTCACAAGCTTGCTTTTCGTCCCTCGCGAGTCTATGTTGCGAGCGTAACTGCCACCGTCAATTAATTTCAATGTTTCAGAAAGGAATATTGCAATGACAGCTGGAGCCGAGAGTTTCAAAGTAGCCAAAGGCAGCAGTTTTCTCTTTGAAGACCGAAGGCCCGATGAAATCTTCACCCGCGAAGACATCAGCGAAGAACAACAGATGTTCGCGCGGGTCGCTGAAGAGTTCATGCAGAAAGAGGTCCTGCCTCGCGCCGAACAAATCTACAGCAAAGACTGGCCCGTTACGCGGGAGTTACTGCTGAAAGCCAGCGAGCTCGATCTTCTGCGTATCGATATTCCCGAACAGTACGGGGGACTGGGATTGGATAAAGTCAGCTCGGCATATGTCGGCGAGCAGATCGCAGTCATGCCTTCATTCGGCGCATCCCTGGGCGCGCACACGACCATCGGCACTTTGCCCATAGTCTATTTCGGCACACCCGAACAGCGCGCGAAGTATCTGCCTAAGCTGGCGACGGGCGAATGGATCGCGGCTTATTGTCTGACTGAACCCGGTTCCGGCTCCGACGCGCTTGCGGCAAAGGCCAAAGCCACGCTTTCGCCGGACGGCAGGCATTACATTCTCAAAGGCCAGAAGATGTGGATCACGAACGGGGGTTTCGCCGACGTCTTCATCGTCTTCGCCAAAGTCGATGGTGATAAGTTCACGTCATTCATCGTCGAGCGCGGACCCGGCGTGGTCAGCGGCAATGAAGAGAAGAAGCTCGGACTGGATGGCAGCTCGACTACTGCATTGATGCTCGAAGACGCCCGCGTGCCCGTCGAAAATGTTCTCGGTGAGGTCGGCAAAGGCCACGTCGTCGCATTCAATATCCTCAATCTTGGCCGCTTGAAACTTGGCAGCCGGAATATTGGCGGCGCGAAATTCACCTTGAACAACGCGATCTCCTACGCCAAAGAGCGCCACCAGTTCGGCCGCGCGATCGCAAATTTCGGATTGATCAAACGCAAGCTGGCCGAGATGGCGATCCGCTGCTACGTCGGCGATGCTCTGGTCTGGCGCACGCTCGGAATGATCGACTGCGCGCTCGAAAACGTTGATGCTCATGATCCGATGCAGGCCCTCAAAGCTATCGAGCAATATGCCGTCGAGTGCTCGATCATCAAAGTCTGGACGAGCGAGGCGCTGAGTTACGTGGTTGACGAGACCGTGCAGGTTTATGGCGGGTATGGATATTCGAAAGACTATCCGGCGGAGCGCGCATATCGTGATGCGCGCATCACGCGCATCTACGAAGGGACAAACGAAATCAACCGGATCATCATTCCGACCCGTCTGCTCAAGGGGCCAGCGAAAGACAACCTGCCGGACATGGAAGAGCTGATCAACGACATTATGGATCGCACCGAGATCGATTCGAGCGATGAAAGCCTGCTCTACGCCCGTCGCGTCCTAGCTAATGTCAAAGAAACGGCCCGACTCGCCCTCGCAGCCGTCTGGCAAAATTACGGCGAGAAGAGCAGCGAAGAGCAGGAAGCGCTCGCGCTCGTTGCAGACATTGTGAGCGAAGCTTTTGCGGTCGAAAGCACGCTGCTGCGAACTGAAAAGCTGCTGGCGAATCGAGGGGAAAGGGATAACAAAATTCCGATCGACATGACACGAGTTTATACGAGCGATGCAGCAGACCGCGTCGCGTTGAACGCGAGAAACCTGACTGCGGCATTGCAGAAACCGAAGAACCTCGGCGCCGCCTTTGAACGCCTGGCAGTACAGCGCCCCATCAACACGATTGTTACGCGTCGTAGGATAGCGGACGCGATCACCGAAGCGGGGCGGTATCTTTGGTGAGATTCTGAGAACGGGGAGAGTGGAAAACGGAACAAACGGAAATAACGGAACAAACGGAAATTCTCTAGGATTTTTCCGTTTGTTCCGTTATTTCCGTTTGTTCCGTTTTCCACATCTCAGGCTACAAAATGCAGGTTTACGAATTTCTCGGGTACATGGAAGCTGGGCATCTCAGTGGAGGTCGGCGAAAACGACAGATATTGTCTCTCGCCGTTGAGACGGCTGATGCGGAAGAGATTCGCTTGCCAGATTTCACCGCCCTCAGGGCGACAACCGAAAGCATCGAATGGGATCGCCATCACCGCGCGCCAGACTTTTTCAGTTTCGCTGATCTCGCCCAACGTTCGCATTCCGCTTTTCCATTGCCAATCGTGCCACATCCTAGATCGGTCAACGATTAAGTCACACCATTGGCCCGTCGGTGAAACCTCGAACTCCCTATAAATTTTCTCGTGTGGTTCGAGTGGCGAGCGGATGAAGGCTTCAGCGACATCGCGATCCCATAAGGCGTGGCGTTCTTCATTCACATCGAAATCCTCGTCAATGTCGAGTTCCGTGTACGCGCATTCAAAGCCGAAAAAAATCTCTTCTCTGCACCATAACACCCTCACCGTCGTGTGCAATTCAGATGGGGCCTCATCACCTCGCCAGTTACGTTTGATCGTTAATCTCTTGGCATGTCGCCAGCTCTCGTGATTGAAATCAGTAGCGAGTCGCGGCGCAGGAAAAAACATTGCGATGATTTCAGGATTGTTCATAATATTGATGAAAATGTCTCCGGGAGCGTAAGCTCCCGGGGACATTTTCAGAGGAGCACCCATATGACCCCAACTTTTAAAACCCAGCTAAGATTCTCCCGTTTGGCAGCCCTTCTGATCCTGCTGTTCGTTCTTCAAGAATCAATATCAATTTCCGATGCGGCAAATCAAACCGGGTCTGATCCTGCTGATCTGATCCTCTATAATGGCTTCATCTGGACTGTCGATTCGTCACAGCCCATGGTTGAAGCCATCGCCGTACGCAAAGACAAGATCATCAAAGTCGGAAGTAATATTGAAGCATTGGCGCTGAAAAGTGAACGCACGCAACTGATTGATCTCAAGGGCGCCTTCGTTCTTCCCGGTTTCAACGATAATCACATCCACTTCGCCAGTGCGGCGAATTTCTTCTGGAACATTCAACTGATGGATGTGCACACGGATGAAGCCTTCCTCGAGCGCGTTCGCGATTATGTCGCTTCGCATCCCGGCGAGCCAATTCGTGGCGGCGGCTGGGGCGCTTATGAGCAATGGGAGATGGGCGCCAGCACAGCGGCCCGAAACAAAGAATACTGGCGCCCTGACCGCAAATTGATCGACGCTACCACCGGGAACACACCTCTTTTCATCAACAACTTCGACAACTCGCTCTATTTCGCCAACACGAAAGCGCTCATACACGCCGGTTTTGACGAGCGCAGCTCTGATACCGAAAACATTGAACACTTCCGTGAGAGCAGCGGCCGCATTACCGGCACAATGCGAATCAGGAATGCTCGCGGTATCGAAGCAAAGTTCCTCGGTGGCGAAAACCGGCCTGATCACGCGAAACGATTGAAGTTGACTGAGAACGCTCTGCGACTCGTACGCGAAGCCGGAGTGACTTCGTTTCAAGATATGTCTGACCACGCGCAGTTGCAGCTCTACCACGAATTGGCAGATGCCGGACGGCTGACCGCTCGAGTCAATTTCCGTTACGGGCTCGAGCACTGGGAGCATATGAAGGCCCTCGCTATCAAACGCGGCTCAGGCAATGCGATGATCCGCCTCGGCGCCGTCAAAGGTCATATTGACGGAATTATGGGCACGTCCGGTGCCCGGTTCTATGAACCTTACAGCAATGACCCTGAAAAAAAGAACCGTGGACATTGGCGACCGCTCACCTGGGTCTCACCCGAGCGCAGGACGGAACTCAATCGCGGCCCGTTCACAGAGATGATGATCAAAGCTGACGCCGCTGACATACAGATCAGCGTGCACGCCATCGGCGACGAAGCCAACGGCCTTATGCTCGATATGATCGAGGCTATGAACAAAGCCAATGGCTCGCGCGACCGGCGGTTCCGTTTAGTCCATGCGCAGGTCTTCGCGCGTCGAGATTTCGAGCGCTTGAAATCTCTGGGGATTGTGGCCGAAGTTCAGCCGTTTCATTTAAGTGATGACATGCGCTGGATGGAAGAACGCATCGGCCGGGAACGCTGTCAGGGCGCTTACGCCTTCAAAACTATTCAAGAAAAGGGCGCGATCTTGAGTTTCGGGACCGATTGGCCGGGCACGACGGCTTCGATCTATCCGATCAACCCGATCTATGGTTTATATGCCGCTGTCACACGACAAACCGTGCAGCGCACTCCGGCTCAAGGCTGGTTTCCCGATGAAAAGCTGACAATCGTCGAGGCGATTAAGGCTTATACCTGGGGCTCGGCTTATGCCAGCTTCGAGGAGAATATCAAAGGCACACTGACCGTAGGCAAACTTGCGGACATCACTGTGCTCAATACGAATCTGCTGCGAACGAAGCCGGTAGATTGGATTGATGAGCGTGGAAATGTAAAGGTCAAGACGATCTATACGATTATCGGTGGGAGAATCGTTTATCATGGAAGCCAGTAAGCCGTTGAGACATAAAAAATCAACAATATAAACAAGCAGGCAATTCCGAACGCCATTACTGATAGATGTATTATGCGGCGGGCGCCCCAGGCGGCGAGTGGCAAAAATAGTGGAAAAGCAAGTAAACAATGGCGTGCAAGCCCTTTGTAACATTCAACTGAGCCCGTGGAAAGAGAGAAGCTCACAAGAACGATCAAGAGAGCATAAAGAAAATAAGAGGGACGTAACTTCCAGAGAAAGCGCCCACCAACAATCAATAGTAAAAGAAAGAATGATCCAAGGACCAGGTCAATGATCGTGGTTATGTCAGAACTTCTAAGCGCAACGGCGAGGGCATCCCAGGGCATCATTAACTGCATTCCCGGCATTACCACTTGTGCGGCGTTTTTACTGAAGAGCAGGCCGTAGATAAATGACCCGGGCTGACCAAAATTAAAGTGAATATCCTGCAAAGTGAATGCGCGGTAAATCAACCAGAAAAGGAGTCCACAAGGAACGAGGAAGATTGCCGCTACATTGCGCCAGTTGTGTATAAGCCTTGACCAGCTTCGTGATGACATTTCCCATAGTTCCCAGACTAGAGGAACTACAAGAAGAATTCCCTGCTGGCGCGTCAATGCCGCTAAACCACCTGCTAACCCCGCACGCCACCAAGCTCCCTGGCGCGCCATCAACAGTGATAGAACGGCGCAAAGCAGGAAGAGCGACTCGGTATATGGGGCGAAAAATATGAAAGCAACCGGAGCATGCGAGAAGTAGATCATTGCGCGCCGTGCCGTCTCAGGCGGGAGGTCAAGTCGAGCCAATCGCTCAAAACTAATTAACAGCAACAGCCCGCAGACACTGCTAACCACTAATAACCCCAACAGCATATTACCGCCCAGTAACAACCCCGCGATTCTACCTACCCAGGGGTATAAAGGTTGGAAGTGTAGTGTACCGTCGTTCAGTTTGTAGCCTTGCTCAGCTATCTTGAGATAATACTCGACATCCCAACGATCCCAGGGGGCTAAAAATACGCGCTTTAACCATGTTCCGAAGGACACACCTTGAGATATGGTGCTGACGGATGAAGCAGGCGGCCATAACTTAACATTTTTTTCCAACTCTGTTGCCGGAGCTATAGCCGAGCAGAAAGCCGCCCAGGCTGAGAGAAGTACCCGTAAGAAGAGCCAGAGTGTGAAGGCATTGAACCAATTACGGGGGTTACTCTTGGTTTGATTATGCTCCTGAGATGGTAATGTGATAACAAGTGGATGAAACATTGGGTTGCTTCGAAGAAGGCCGATACTAACAAAACCGTCGCAAAAGGGTCAACCACATAACGAGCGAACCCGTAATACCTCAGTAAATGATGGCAATTCACCACGGATTGACACGGATGTACGGATTGCGGATTGCGGATTGCGGATTGCGGATTTAAAGAGAACCAGAACCTAAATTGCTGAAACCTTATTAAATCCACAATCCACAATCCGCAATCC
>JAKEHZ010000317.1 GCA_022614735.1 Acidobacteriota bacterium
GCCGAAAAACCGTCAGCGCGAAAAAATAATTCATGATGTTTTTGTAAATGGCTGTTTAGGCAGCATTTCCTGTGCGAAGAATTTTGGTTCTTCAGAGCTGTAATAGGAGCGACATCCATCCGCACAGATGACGCCCCTGGGGCTATTCCCACAAAATCCGGACGGGTCAGCATTTTTCAATTGTCATTGTTCATCCCGTCAAGTCTCTTTCAATGACAAATGACAAAACTCAAATGATAAAGGGAAAATGATGGGATTCTGACTGGGCATGATCAATTACTACTCGTTGATCATCGTAACTCGACGCTTGTCATATTCCGGCTTCGAGAAAATGCGTTTGAAGAATCCCTGTTTGCGTGGTTCGAGCATTTTCTTGATATTGGGTACCACTCTGAGGGCTGCCTCTTCGCCCGCCGCGATCATCTCCCGGGCTTTTGACAGATCATCGGGGCGAACATGCTCTATCTGCGGACGAACCACGATATCGGCATCAGTATAGAGATAGCTGACAGTGCTCCGCCCCATAATCGAGAGCGCCTGCGACATGACCGTGAAGAGATGTGTCGGCTGCGGTATAGGCAGGTGCTGAGAATTGACATCAACTGCAATGATAATATCCGCGCCCATCATTCTCGCAACCGATGCGGGGATATGGCCGACCAATCCGCCATCAACCATCATACGGCCATTGACCAGGACAGGCGTGTAAAAGATCGGCATCGCGCAGCTGGCTCTAATTGCGAGCGGCAGACTACCTTCTGTGAAGACCACCATCTTTCCGGTCTGAATATCTGTTGCGACGGCTCCAAACGGAATCCGTGTTCCTTCAAACTCCGTCACGGGGAAATTCGCGCGGATGAAATCTTCCGTGCGCTTGCTGTCGTAAAACCCCAGGCGCGAGATTGTGACTCGACCCAAATCGTTCCAACTGATCTTCAACGCAATAGCCTCAATCTGATCGGGCGTGAGCCCCGCGGCATATGCTCCTCCAATGAGCGAGCCGACGCTTGTGCCGGCAATCAAATCAATAGGAATCTCGTTTTTATCTAATTCGCGCAGAACGCCGACGTGTGCGCACCCGCGAGCCATCCCTCCGCCAAGCGCAAGTCCTACAACGGGTCGAGCTATCTCTTTTTTATTGTCTGTCTTTGCCATAGCTCCTGCTTGCCTCCGAAATAGTATTTGACGGGCGGCATTTTAGCAGAAGGCAGAGAGAGAATACGAAACAAACGAAAAGAGAAAACGGAACAAACGGAAATAACGGAACAAACGGAAATTCTAAAAATTTTTCCGTTTGTTCCGTTATTTCCGTTTGTTCCGTTTTCTCTTTTCGTTTGTTTCGTATTCTCTCTTTGCGGCTTGACGGTGTGAGATGTCTGGGGTACAACTGGTCTTACCGTTTGAGACGGAATTGACGGTTGCCGCTTTCCTCTGTGTGTGGCCAGTTGGCTTTAAGCGATGAGCGGTAAGTATATTAGGTTAGGAGGAGCGCTTGCAAAATATACCGCGCTACTGCTCACTAGATGGCTTCACCGAACTGAGTTCCTCGCTCGATGGTGTTGCCCTGCGAACGCTGGCCCCGTTCGATACCGTATGCGCTCGCACACTCAACAACGATTACTACATCTTCCTGCTCGATCCTGAAACCGGGAAAGCGCTGATCCAGGGCGGGCGCTACTTCGCCGAACCTGTCGAAGCGACGGTCAGCGGGTCGACCTTTGGTGGTTGTATGCTGAAGATGGGCTGGCTTGGCATAGGACTTCGCATCGAAATCTGCACTGGCGGTCAGCGAATCGTTACCTCACCAGTCCGAGCGCTGCACATCGAACACTCTGACTCTTAGCTTCCCTGCCTTCGCCTCACCAACCAGAGCAAAAATAGAGCGGTGAATCCACCTGCAATGTCTGTCAGGCTGTCGTGGATTGAACCGGTGCGCGATCTTGTGTGGGTCTGATGGTATTCATCCAAGAGCGCATATACCACAACAATCAGGAAAGAATAGATCGTCCACGACCGACGCCATAGTGTCATCCCTCCCGAACGAAAAGCTCGAAAGAGCAGCAGCGCCAGAATTCCATACTCGGTAAAGTGCGCGGCCTTGCGAATTAGATAATGGATGGGCTGAAACTGTTCTTCGGTCAGGTCTGGAAAAATCGCATGGAAGATGGACCAGAAAAGCGATCCCGTATTCTCCCCCGAAAAATTATCGGTCGAGAAAAAGTAAATAGATGCCATCCAGAGAATTGGTGGTATCCAGTAGAAGAGGGGGTTGAGATTTGAGATTTGAGATTTGAGATTTGAAACTAAGAGAATACGAAACAAACGAAATAAACGAAACAAACGAAAAGTTTGGCTTTTTTCGTTTGTTTCGTTTATTTCGTTTGTTTCGTATTCTCTCTTCCCCTCCATATCCACAAAATCCATTAGCACCAGGAGATATGAGATTAGAGCGCCTCTGCACCGCTGACAACTTCTATGATTTCGCGCGTAATCGCAGCCTGGCGCACGCGGTTCATATTCAGCGTCAAACGGTCAATTACATCGTTGGCATTCTTCGATGCCGAATCCATGGCAGTCATTCTTGCGCCGAGCTCTGAGGCAACTGATTCGAGCAACGCGTGATAAATTTGATTCTCTACCAGTTTCGGCAGCAACTCATTGAAGATTGCGTCTGCCGGCTGCTCGTAAAGGTAATCGACTATGGCCTCGGCCGGCACGGCCTCTTCCGCCATGACGCGACCGGTTGGCAGCAGTTGTTCGACCACAGGTCTTTGCGAGAGCGCGGATTTGAATTCATTGTAGAGCAGATAAATGCGATCAATCGGTTTCTCTTCAGACCTGAAGTCTTCAATAAGTTTCTTCGCGATGCCGGCTGCGTCGGCAGCACTGGCCCTTCCAGTGCCGGTAATGTTCAGATGCTCACGCCGAATCTTCACCGGGCGGCGCCGGAAAAAGTCATAGCCTTTGCGTCCAATTAAAACCAACTCGATCTGCTTACCCATATTCTGCTTCTGGAACTCCTGGGCAGCCTTGATCAGGTTCGTGTTGAATGCGCCGCATAATCCCTTGTCGGCAGTGACGAGCGCGAGAATAACGCGCTCCTGTTGAACTTCGCGTTCATGCCCTGTCAGCAACGGATTCTTGTAATCCGGCGCGCGGCGAGCCACGTCGCCGAGGATTTGCATCATCTTGGATGTGTATGGGCGCGCAGCCACCACTCGTTCCTGCGCGCGGCGCAGCCTTGCCGCCGAGACCATCTTCATGGCTTTGGTGATCTGCCGCATGTTTTTTACGGCACGCACGCGCCGTCTTAAGTCTTGTAGGTTTGGCATAATTGGATTGCGGATTGCGGATTGCGGATTGCGGATTGAATTGCGGAATGTCTTATTTCAATCCGCAATCCGCAATCCGCAATCATTGAGCCCTCGCTCCCTTCACCTGTGAGCCGAAACGCTTCTTGAATTCGTCGAGAGTGGATCCAAGCAGGGCTTTCACCTCATCATTGATCTGTCTCTTTTCACGAATGGCAGTGAGCAGCGGACCGCCGGCAACATCGAGGTACTTCAGCAATTCAGCCTCGAAATGGCGCACTTTTTCGACCGGCAGGTCGTCGACATAACCATTCGAAGCTGCCCAGATGACGACGACCTGATTCGCGACGTCCATCGGCAGATATTGATCCTGTTTGAGAATTTCAGTCAGACGCTGACCGCGCGCCAGCTGTCTCTGCGTCGCGGCGTCGAGGTCGGACCCGAATTGCGCGAAGGCCGCGAGCTCGCGGAACTGTGCGAGATCGAGCCGCAGTGTGCCCGCGACCTGTTTCATCGCCTTGATCTGCGCATTGCCACCGACGCGACTCACCGAGTTGCCCACGTTGATCGCCGGGCGTATGCCGGCGTTGAACAGGTCGGATTCGAGGAAGATTTGTCCGTCAGTGATCGAAATGACGTTCGTCGGGATGTATGCCGAGATGTCCCCAGCCTGTGTCTCGATCACCGGAAGCGCGGTCAGCGAGCCTCCACCGCGCTCATCGCTGTATTTTGCCGCGCGTTCGAGCAGACGCGAATGCAGGTAGAACACATCGCCCGGATAAGCCTCACGCCCCGGCGGACGGCGGAGCAAAAGGCTGATCTCGCGATAAGCAGCAGCGTGCTTGGACAAATCGTCGTAGACGCAGAGCACGGCTTGGCCGCGATCCCTGAAGTACTCTCCAATTGCGCACCCGGCATAAGGCGCCAGATATTGCATCGCCGCCGGTTCGGACGCTGATGCGGCAACGATGATGGTGTAACTCATCGAATCGTACTTTTCCAACGTCGCCTGCACCTGCGCGACGGTCGAAGCCTTCTGGCCGATGGCGACGTAAACACAGATGACGTCTCCGCCTCTCTGGTTGATGATCGTGTCGATCGCAACGGCAGTCTTGCCGGTCTGGCGGTCGCCGATGATCAACTCGCGCTGGCCGCGCCCGATCGGGACCATCGCGTCAATAGCTTTGAGACCCGTTTGCATCGGCTCTTTCACCGGCTGGCGGTCAACAATTCCAGGCGCAATGCGCTCAATCGGCATGAAATCTTTGGTGACAATCGGCCCTTTACCGTCGGCCGGCTGACCGAGCGCATTGACGACGCGGCCGAGCATCGCCTCACCTGCAGGCACCTCGATAATGCGCTTGGTGCGCTTGACGATATCGCCTTCCTTGATGCCTTGATACTCGCCTAATAACACTGCGCCGACTTTATCCTCTTCAAGGTTGAGCGCGAGACCTGAGGCGCCCTTCTCAAATTCGAGCAACTCGCCGGCCATCGCATTTTCAATGCCGTGAATCTCCGCAATGCCATCTCCAACCTTGATCACTGTGCCGACCTCGGCCACGGTTACGCCAGCGTCGAAGTTTTCGATCTGCTGTCGAATAATTTTACTGATCTCATCTGCTTTGATTTCATTTGCCATATGGACTCCCGTTTTCAGTTTTCAGTTTTCAGTTTTCAGTTACCGGCAACCGGTAACTGAAAACTGAAAACTGAAAACTGAAAACACTAACTCATCAATCTCCGCTTCATCAGTGCCAGTTGATTTTTGATCGAGCCGTCATAAACCAGACTGCCGATGCGCGTGACCACACCTCCAATAATGCCCGGGTCGGTGTTGAACTGCAGCCGCACTTCCTTGCTGGTTGCAGCCTTCAGCTTGTCGCGCAGCATCACTTTCTCCCGCTCACCGATCTCCCGCGCCGTCGTAATCTCTGCCGAAACGATGTTGGTGCGCGCATCCAGCTCGCGCGTTAGAGCGCGCAACATCTGGTTCAGATCGTGCAACCGCGAATTGTTCAGCAGAAGCTGCAAGAAGTTGCTGCTGGTCGGACGAAACGCGAGACGCGAAAGCAACTCGTTCAACACTGCGCGCTTTCGCTCAAGGGGAATCACAGGGCTGGCGAAGAGATCGCGCAACTGGGTGTGTTGCCGGATCATCTCCGCAAACATGGTCAGCTCGGCGACGACCTCATTGGTTTCGCCGCGCTCGGTGATGACGTCAGCCAGAGCGCGCGCATAACGATTGGCAACGGTAGTTATGCTCATAGTTTTCAGTTCGCAGTTCGCAGTTCGCAGTTCGCAGGTGGTGCGCCCGCGTCCCCGCGGGCAGGCGCGTGGTCATGAGCCTGCCC